>CAZRJZ010000061.1:0-2648 GCA_964600465.1 uncultured Rickettsiales bacterium | reverse complement strand
TATTTTAGAAGGTAAATATGCGGAGCGCGTGCTTGAAAAGGCGGTCGAGCGGATGCTTCCTAAGGACAGCCCCCTTGCCCGTGACCAGTTTGGCAAGCTCCATGTGTATGCAGGCAGCGAGCATCCGCATACCGCGCAACAGCCTGTTGTGCTGGATTTTGCTGCACGTAATCCCAAAAATAAAAGAGGTTAGGCGTGGCTAAAGCAGAAAAAACTGAAACGGTTGTGGTAAAAGCAGCGAAAGACAAAAGCAAAGCGCCAAAGGAGTTGGTTACTTACGGTACGGGCCGTCGGAAAACCTCCGTTGCACGCGTGTATTTACGCCGTGGCAATGGCCGCGTGGTGGTAAATGGAAAGGATATTGAGGCTTACTTTGCGCGTCCTGTGTTGCGCATGGTGATTAACCAGCCTTTCGCGGCGCTCAATCGGTTGGCGAACTTTGATATTACCTGCACCGTAGAAGGCGGTGGGCTTTCTGGTCAGGCAGGCGCGGTACGCTTAGGCATTGCGCGCGCATTGGACGATTATGATACCGAGTTTCACAAGACGCTCCGCCAGGGCGGGTTCCTCACCCGCGATAGCCGTTCTGTGGAACGCAAGAAATATGGCCGGAAAAAAGCGCGTCGTAGCTTCCAGTTCTCCAAGCGTTAGTACGTTTTTTCTCTGTCGCGAAATTTATGTCCCCGCTTTTGCGCGGGGACTTTTTTGCCTATTTCAGCATGCTTTTCAGCAAGCCGCGTACAATCTGCCGCCCTATCTGAGAGCCTGCTGAGCGCACCACGCTTTTGGTCATGGTGACGAGCATGGAGTCCGGTTCACGCCGATTAGTGCTCGTCCTTGCAGAAACATTGGTGCGGGTGGATGAGGTGCTCTGGATATTACCAGAATTCGCTGTGCCGGCAGAAAGTCCGACTGCTTGCGAAACCGTTCCCCACAAGCTTCCGGAATTCTGAGCACGTGCCTCCACTTTGACTGTTAGCATTTCATATGCGGATTCACGATTGACTACCTGCTCGTATTTGCCAGCAATGGGGCTAGAAGCAATGGCCGTTGCGCGTTCGGCTTCAGTAATGGGTCCCACCAGTGAAAGTGGCGGATGAATCAGCGTACGCTCCACAATGGTGGGCATGCCTTTTTCATCAAGGGTGGAAACGAGGGCTTCGCCTATGCCTAACCGGGTAATGACTTCCTCTGTATCAAATGCCGGATTGGCGCGAAAGCTTTGCGCGGCGGCGCGCACGGATTTTTGTTCTTGCGGCGTAAAGGCCCTTAACGCGTGCTGCACGCGGTTGGAAAGCTGCGCAAGCACCGTATCTGGAATATCCGCAGGATTCTGGGTGATAAAGTAAACTCCCACGCCCTTGGAACGGATCAGTCGCACCAGCTGCTCAATTTTAGACAGAAGCGCTTTAGGCGGGTCATCAAAGAGCAGATGGGCCTCATCGAAGAAAAAGACCAGTTTGGGCTTTTCCATATCGCCCACTTCCGGAAGATCTTCAAACAACTCCGACATCAGCCAGAGCATGAATGTGGCGTAAAGCTGTGGCGATTCCATGAGCTTCTGCGCCGCTAATATATTCACCGCACCCATGCCGTTTGGCGCCGTCTGCATGAAGTCTTGTATAGCAAGCGCCGGCTCTCCGAATAAATGCTTGGCGCCTTGCGATTCCAAGTTAAGTAAAGCGCGCTGAATGGCGCCGATGGATGGGGCGGCCACATTGCCGTATTGCACACTGTAATCGGCGGCGTTTTCGGAAACATAGTTGAGCATGGCACGCAGATCATCCAGATCAAGAAGAAGCATGCCTTCCGCATCGGCGACGGAAAACACGACATTAAGCACGCCTTCCTGCACGTCGTTTAAGTCCAGCAGGCGCGCCAGGAGCAGCGGTCCCATTTCCGAAATGGTTGTGCGTACCGGGTGGCCTTTTTCTCCGAAAATATCCCAGAAAATGGTGGGGAAGGCTTGATAGTTCAGCGCGTAGCCAATTTCCTGTGCACGCTTAACCAGCGGCGCTTTATCGACGCCTGCTGCTGCAAGGCCTGAGAGATCGCCTTTCACATCGGCAATAAAAACCGGAACTCCGGCAGCGGAAAATCCTTCCGCCATGCCTTGTAGCGTGAGGGTTTTTCCCGTTCCGGTAGCACCCGCGATCAGCCCATGCCGATTCGCGTATTTAAGCAGCAGTCCCTGAGGCTGCGCGGCGTGGCCAAGATAAAGGGAGGTGACAGGCGGCATAATAGTCTTGTGATAATCTATAGCTCTTCTGATTTCAATGAAATCTTATTGCGCGCCAGGGTGCTTTTCAGTGAAAAAAAGCCCATATAACGAGCGCAGCCCAGGCAAAAACTATCCATTGCCGTTGGCGGTTGTATTTATAGTGTAAAAGCGGCGCATAACTTGCGGGGTCAATTTTTATTCCTTTGGGGTCTGAAAGCATCGTTAATGCACGTTCCGTTTGCTGGAGAATTTCAGGCAATTTTTTCCCAAACTCCTTGCCGGTTCTGCTGCCGTCTTTTATTTTGCCAAGCACGCTGAAATGTTCCTGCGCCCAGGCCTCAATGGGCGCGCGTGTCATTTCCCACATATTGATGGTGGGGTTTAGCATGCGGCCTACGCCCTCAATCACCATCATGGTTTTTTGCAG
>CAZRJZ010000060.1:0-7473 GCA_964600465.1 uncultured Rickettsiales bacterium | reverse complement strand
AAATCAGAGGCGAATATCTGTATGGCCGTGGCGCCGAGGACATGAAGGCCGCCATTGCCTGTTTTGTTGCCGCCATTGCCAGAAAAATGCACAATGCTTCAGAAGTTGCCGGAAGCATCAGCCTGCTTATTACCTGCGACGAAGAGGGCGTCGCCATTAACGGCACCCGCCGGATGATTCCGTGGTTACGCGAGCACAATCACGTCCCCGACGCCTGCCTGGTCGGGGAGCCCACTAACCCTGCATTCATCGGTGAAATGGCAAAAATCGGCCGGCGTGGCAGTCTTTATGGGAATTTAACCGTGCGCGGAGTCCAGGGACACGTGGCTTATCAGCATTTGGCTGACAATCCCATCACACGGCTGGTCAATATTTTGCACGCGCTTAAGGCCCATGCACTGGATGAAGGCACGGAGTTTTTTCCGCCCAGCAACCTGGAAGTCACCAGCGTGGATGTGAACAACCCCACCGCCAACGTGATTCCTGCGTCGGCTAATGCAAAGTTCAGTATTCGTTTTACGCCATTACACAACGGAGAATCCATCAGCCGCTGGCTGCATGAGGTATGCGCAAGTATGGCCGATCATTATACGCTGGACATTCGCATTAGCGGAGAAGCCTTCCTCACCCCGCCGGGAGATTTAAGCGATCTGGTAAGCGCGGCAATCGAGTCCGTCACGGGCAAGAAGCCAGAACTTTCCACCACCGGTGGCACTTCCGATGCACGGTTTATCCGGGAATTATGCCCCGTCATTGAGTTTGGCGCCACCAACCTTACGGCGCACAAAATAGATGAACGGGTAAAGCTTGAGGATCTGGAAATACTAACGCAATGTTACCAGCAGATTCTGGAGCGGTTTCTTTAAGTTCTTAACCCTTCCCACGTCACCGCAAGCGTGTTAGGGATGCCAAGCAACTCCAAAGCACGCCCAATGGTATGATCAACCATATGCGCCAATGTCTGCGGTTTGGCGTAGAAGGTGGGCACCGGCGGCGCGATAATGCCGCCCATTTCCGTGACTGTCACCATATTGCGCAAATGCCCCAAATGCAGCGGCGTTTCCCGCGGCAGAAGCACCAGCTTGCGGCGCTCTTTAAGCGTTACGTCCGCAGCACGGGTAAGCAGCGTGGTGGTGCAACCGCTAGCAATTTCAGCCAATGAACGCATGGAACAGGGCGCAATCAGCATGCCTGTACAAGCATAAGAACCGCTGGCTATGCACGCTGAAATATCCTGCGCCGAATGCACCGTGCCTGCAAGCGCCTGCACCTGCGTAAGGGTATATTCCGTTTCATGGGCAATGGTGATTTGCGCGGCGCGGCTGATAACTAAATGCGTGTGAACGTTCAGCTCACGCAATACCTCCAACGCACGAATGCCATAAATAGCACCCGATGCGCCACTAATACCAATGATCAGGCGCGGAGAGAAATTTTGCATACACGCCTTCAATTAGCGCGTTTCTGCCCTTGCCTCAACCACGCAATTGCTTTGATAGCTATCTAAGAACGCATTCACGCAATTTGCTGCCGGAGATGCTCCACCCGCTGCCGGAGAAAGCGAGGCCAACTCCTCTGCGCCTCCTGCCGATGGAGAAAGCGCCCCCAGATTACCCGCGCCCACGTTTGGCGCCATACCCACGTTCACCGGAGCCGCGCCGCCATTGCTAAGACTTAAATTATTCAACGCCAAATTACGGTTAATCTCAAAACCACGCTCATAGGTAAGACCCTGTTCGTAGGCAAACGCTTCATCGCGCTCCGACATGCGGTAACGGTTCAGCGCCTGGCGCGTATTCAACCCATTGAGCGCACCGGAAGGAATAGTGGGCGCGCTTGCCGGAGGCGTTACTGAGCCAGGATCATCGCCGCCACCGCCATTGTCACCACCACCGCCATTGTCATCGCCGCCGCCATTGTCATCGCCGCCGCCGCTATTGTCATCGCCGCCGCCGTTGTCATCAGGCGCGCCACATCCTCCCTTGCCATTAATGATAGGACATGGATGAATCGTATTCGTCTGGCGGGGATCTTCTTTATTATAGTAATTGAATCCGTCGATGCTCACATCATTGTCAGAATATTGTGCCTCACGGTAGGCATTAATAATGACCGCGCCGTCGCCATCGTTACCGCCTGCGTTCAGCACATTATTGCGGCGGATGGTGAGCAGTTCATCTGCGCTTCCGCCGTTTTCTTCACTATAACCCCAGGCTTCAATCTGAATAAGCCCACCTTGTAGATCTCCCTGCGCGTTTAAGGTAGCAGGCCCTTGTGTTGGATGATCGCCGTCTTCGGCGCCAATATTGACCAGTTTGGTAGCGCTATAACCTTCTGCGTCGATCACAATATCGCCACCGACTTTACCGCTGGTGTTGAGGGAAGCGTAGTCGCTGATATTGATCAGCGTGTCATACACGCCGTTTAAATCCTTCGCGGTCAGCAAAATGCGACCACGGCGGCAGTCATTGGTGCCAACGGCATTTAACGCGGAACCACGAATGTCCAGCGCGCTTGCAAGGCTTGATTGCGTGACAGGATCGGAAACCGCAAATTCCACCAGGCCATCGCCTACAGGATCAATGGTGACTTCGAATTTCCGGGTTCCTGCGCCGGCGGCAATGGTGCCAGCCTCGGTTTGCAGATACGCGTTTTCCATCTGCACATTGGGCGCAAATGTTGCAATATAGCTTCCATCTTTGGCGGTAATGGCGCTGCCGTTGATAGTAACGGTAGCCAGCACATCAGCGCTTTGATCGAATTCATAATGCCGGTTGCCGTGCTTATCCACACTGGGATGCAGAAAATTTGCATCCGTAATATCAGCAGCGCTAAGAAGCAGACCACCCACATCGAACGTAGCATCCGGACCGGTGGTAATTCCTTTTTTATTAATGATCCATACTTTTCCAGGAGCCATCAATTTACCGTTAAATTGCGTAGGTGCGTTGCTGTTGACACGGTTCAACGCAATATCGGTATGGCTGTTTTGCTGGAAACGCACGATTTCCGTATTGGTGGCATCGAAACCGTCCCAATTGATAATGGCTTTGGGCGCGTTTTGCGTGATCGTGGTGATGCTGCCGTCGGGCGTTTGATTAATTACCTGCACGCCAACTACCGGATTTCCGCCCTGCGGCGCGGCATAGGCGGCAAGCGGCAGGAGCGATATAAAAGCACTGGTAAGTTTAAGCGTCAGGCTAGAGCGGGAGGATGACATATCTTATCTCCATGTAATTCTTTAATTTCAATTTGTTTATTCCACTAGGATTAAAACCGGCCAGTAACACTAAAGAACAGACGCGGATCCCGATTACCTTCGGCAGCGACGCGTCGTGTCAGGGGCAATCCAACCTCCACGCTACCGGAAAGCGCAGGAGTGAAATTCACGCGCGTGCCAACGCCCGTAGACGCAAGCGACTTACGGTTATCCGCCGGCACGTCGCGCGTCCATACGGAACCTATATCATAATACGCAAATAATTGATAGGCGTTCAGGTACGGCAGATCGGTTTCTCTTCCGTAGCGCAACTCCACTTTTCCTGCCGCGCCATGATCTCCGGAAAGCTCCGCAGGATCATAGGCCTGACCGAAATTTATGCCGCCCAAAGCAAACTGCTCGGCAGATAGCAGGCGGTTGAAAGAATATTGCGCGGTAGCGGCCGTAAGCACCGAAAAATCGTGCGGCAGGGGATGAATGCGCGAAGCATCCAGCGTAATCTTGGTGTAGGTCTCATCCGCATCCGGACGCGAGCGGTTTGCCCCTGCAATGGTAGGATTGAATAGATGCAGCGAATGACTCACTTCCGCATCAATCAGCGTTACACCGCCCAGCCAATCGGCTACGTCATAGGTAACCCCGCCACGTAAGGTGGTGATGCGATCTTCGGCGAAGTTTAAGTTAAACAAATCCGTGCTGGAGCGCCGGTAATCGAGCGCTATGCGTGGCGTTAAGTTCTCTTTACGCGAACGAATAACAGGGCGCGAAAGCTTCGCCTGCATAAAACTCGACTTTCCGTCAATATCCGGAATTCCGGGCCGCACGGAAGGCTGTGTGTAAGTTTGAGAAAGGTCAAATACCAGTCTTGTTCCCAACTCATCCATGGTGTTTTCCTGCTGAATCTGGAAAAACTGCAATTCATGCGCCGGGCTGGAAGTAATGTAACGCAGCAATACCCGTTCATACACACGCAAGAGGGAATTGGTGGCAAGCGTAAAGGAATGCTGGAATGGGCCGATATATTTGCTACCACGGTTGTTAGTGGTGGCGGAGGCTTCCACCAGCTTATGCGTCATATTAACGGTAAGATCGGCAGCGCCGAACGTATTGGCAGAGGGCCGCACCACAGCGCGTGCCGCAGCGCCCGGCAGGTCATCGAACAGCAGCATAAAGCGCTCAAGCGTGTTGATATTAAAAGGCCGTTGCGCCTTGATCTTCTCGCTCATCGCTTCAATCAGGTAACGCTTACCGCTTTCCTGGCGTATCACGCCTTCAATATTAATATTGGCAATAAAGCCTTCAACCACGCGAATCAGCAATGTTCCCGTTTCAGGATCCTGCCCCGCAACGAAGGCCTGAGTGAGTACATAACCGTCTTTACGGTATTGCTGCGTAATTGCCTGGGCAACTGCCTGCGCTTCCTTATTGCTGATTTTTTTGCCCTGATACTCTGCATAAAGCGCTTCCATGGCGCTCACGCCGTAAACCGTATTTCCCTCTATCGCTACCATAGTGAGCGTGAAAGGGCTTACCGGCGCTTGTGGCAATGCGGCAGGAGGAGGTTCGGAAGCAGAGGGCGTGCCAATGCTGCTTTTCATCCGCACTGCAGGTTGAATATCCGCCTCAAAGCGGCGCTCCACTTTTGCAGGGTCTACGGATGCAGGTACCTGCGCATAGACAGCAACACTTGCTGTCAGTGCAAGCAACATACTCGCAGAAACAGGAAGGGAAAAGCGTGGGAGAAAATGTTGCATGGCGTATACCTTTCTTTAACGAAAAGATGTCCGACTCGTAAAAGAGCCGCGTATACGCCACATGTAAAGAAAATTTTATTATTTACAACAAATAAAATAATAATTTTTCATTATTGTAAAGAAATATATTTTTAATCGTTATTACTCTTATTTATTCAAGTTCATTTCATTCCCATAACGGAAGAAGAATCCACCGCACGCTGAAGCGTTGCATTCGTTACCGCCACCGCGTCGAACGCCGCTTTATCCAGGGTCATGTTGAGCACCATCTGGTTAAAATAAGCCATGTTATTTGCGCTTGTTTGCAGAACAAACGTGGTGGGCAAAGATGCCCCATCGCCTTCTCTCTGAATGCGTTCAATGTCTGCCAAAGAGAACGAGGACTGGTGCAGCACTATTGGCGTAAGAGCGGGGGTTTTCACCTCAACGCCACCTTGGTCAAGCGCGCCGTTCACGCCATCTGCCGCCACATCCAGACCGGACTGAATAAGGTTAGCCGCCAGCGCCGCTTTATCCGGCGTCGTTTTCTGCTCAAGCGCTCCGGTAAGCTGCTTGGTGAGATCGGGGATCTCCACATTGTCTCCTTTTCCGTTACTTACACGAATGACCGGCACGCCGTTGGAAAAAATCGTTTCGATGCTCGCCCGCACCTGCGCGTCGATTCCATCGGTCTGGACTGCGACAAGTTGACGGATGAGGCTAAAATCAACCAGCGTAGGGAAATCAAAACCACCAATGCTAAATCCGCCGCGTAGCATGGCCAATTCTTTATCTGGCACCGCAACGGAGTTGGAGAAATTCACTTCATCTTCCATCATATCTGCCTGAGCAATGGAAATACCTGTGAGAAACATGGTCAGGGTAAGCGCTGAAGTAGCAAATAAGCGAAGCATTTTTTTATCCTTCTAATAGTAATTGGGGGTCGGTGTGATGGAAAGGGCGAAGCGCGCCAGATCGGCGTCTTGCAGAGGAAGACTGGTAGCAAGGAAACGATTTTTTCCCCATAATTTAGGGTCATTAAAGGTTCCCTTCGCTTGATCGACATGGTTGGTAACCACGAAGAGAATGTTATTCCACGTTTCTTCAAAATCCTTGCGCGCGTAGGTGTGCGTACCGGATGCGGGATCTCCGACAAGCACTCTGTCGGCAGTAACACCCTTAATGACCACAAAATGCATGTATCCGCGCTTGTTGATCAAAGCGATGGCGGGAATGCCAACATCGGCAAGCTTGTCGAGCGATTCCCGGTAACCGGCGGATTTCAGCCCTATGGAAGCGAGGTAATTTTTCATATCCAAAAGGGAGAAACCCTCACGGTGAATCTTTTCTTTATCGCCCTGCATATACATGGCTTTTAAGATATCCACTTCCGTATAAGGCTTGTTGTAGTGATATTGCAGTAAGGTAGCAACCGCCGCCGAGCCACAGCTGTAATCGTACTTCTGGTGCACCACCTCACGGAAGCGCAAATCCTGGAAGCTTTTTGTTTTTACGGTGTATTCCCCGCCCCCTGCTGGCACCTGCACCCAATCTGCAAGAGCGGGTGCAGACACCACAAAGGCAGACATAAGAGCAAGCGCGAAGCGGGATTGCATGTCTTTAATTACTGCATCTGGAGATTAATAACGGTGCTGTTCTGAATGAGCACATTATTTCCACTGTTTTGAATGACATTAGTAAGGCCGCTGGCACCTTCAAACGCACGTTCACCAATGCGGTTATTACCAGTAATGCCACCCGTTACCTTATTATTTTGTACATTCCCGCCCTGGAATATACTGCTTACCTGAAGATCGCCGGCATCAAAGCCTTTAGCGCCACGGTAACCGCCAAGCTCGTTATCGGTCAGCGAACCATCTGCCATTGCGACCTGGGATTCGTTTTCAGCGGGGGAATTCTGCTCGGCGTGAGCGAAAAATTCCGGTTCGCCAGTGCATATTCCGGTATCTAATGCCGCTTCTACCAGCGGGGAAACCACATCCACATAGGCCAGAAATGCTGGTTCAGCTACGCAGATTGCGGGAGATTCAGTGGTGTCGGCAATAAAATCCCCGGCGAAGGCTTGAGGGATATAGAACACGCCGGCAACTAACAAAGGGAGAAGTTTTTTTATTTTCATAAGCATGCCTTGGAAAAATACAGGTGCTTGATATTTTTTGAAGAGAAGTTTTCCGGCAAGGCCACACGTGGCAGCCCTGCCGGAGAGATAGTCAGGTATTAGTATTAGTAGTTAACAGTGCCAACTTGAACGCTGTTGCTGGTTTGAGCGAGCGAACCGTTGCCGCTAACCATGGTCACGTTGTTGATACCGGAAACGTTGGTGAACGCACCTTCAGATACGTTGTTACCAGCTACGCCAGCAGCGTCACCGCTTAAGTTGTAGTTCACGTTGGAACCAGCAACCGATCCGCTGAGCGCAGAGGTGCTCACGGTTATGTCACCGAGGGTGATGTTGTTGCTGTCTGCAACGGAATTGTCAGTCCAGGTATTAACAGCGGT
>CAZRJZ010000059.1:7425-7518 GCA_964600465.1 uncultured Rickettsiales bacterium | reverse complement strand
TGGATATGGGCGAGCAAACGCTGACAGGCGTATTTCCCGCCGCCGGCCAACCCGACCCACTTTCTGCGCCTATACTTCTTGTTATCTGCAATG
>CAZRJZ010000059.1:4806-7415 GCA_964600465.1 uncultured Rickettsiales bacterium | reverse complement strand
CTTAAACATACGGTTAACTCATCTCTGATGTACAAAGAATACTGGTATCGCTCCGGCACCAACCAGACCATGCGCGACCATTTAAGCGGTATTGTTGAGGAGGTATCCTCTCATGTTCGTTTAAATGCAGGAGATTGCGTGATTGATATCGGCTGCAATGACGGTACTTTACTTAAAAGCTATGCCGTACCTGGCCTCACGCGCATTGGCGTTGATCCTTCCGATGCGATTAAAGCCATTACTGACCCTGCGATTACCACGATCAATAATTTCTTCAGTTTTGATAACGTGCAAACTGCACTCGCAGGCAAAAAAGCCCGTGTCATCACCTCGATTTCAATGTTCTATGATCTCGATGAACCGCATGACTTCGTTGCAGATATCGCCAATGCACTAAGCCAGGATGGTATCTGGGTGGTGGAGATGAATTATCTAGGCACCATGATCAACACACTTGGCTACGACATGATCGGCCACGAACATCTTGCTTATTATACCTTGCAGACATTTGAGCAGGTTATTCAGAAGCACGGTCTCTATGTCAATGACATCAGCTTTAACAGCATCAATGGAGGCAGCATTCGCTTTATGTGCAGCTTCAACAAAAAAGAAGCTCCCATAGTGGCAGAAACACGCAAGCAAGAACAGCTTCAGGGGCTCGCGGAAATAGATACTTATGTTACATTTGGCAAACGTATCGAGCAATTTAAGCATAAACTGGTCTCTACCTTGCAGAATCTGCACAAACAAGGGAAGAAAATTGGCATCTATGGCGCTTCCACACGCGGCAACACCATTTTGCAGCATTGTGGCCTTACGAATGAAATTCTTTTTGCTGCCGCAGACCGTAACCCCGGCAAATGGGGATTGCAAAGCCCCGGAAGCCGTATTCCGATTTTATCGGAAGAAGAAGTACGGAAGATAAATCCTGAATATATGCTGGTGCTGCCTTATTATTTTCTGCCGGAATTCTTGCAGCGTGAGAAGGCGTATCTGCAAGGTGGCGGCGCTTTTATTGTGCCATTGCCGCAGTTGCGTTGCATTACCTGGAAAGCGGGAGAATCTGTTCCTAAAGAACAGTTGCTATAACGCCCATGAAAATACTGCTGATCGAAGACGATAAAGAAGCCGCGCAATATTTAGTAAAAGGCCTGCGCGAGCAAGGTTTTGTGGTTGATCATTGTGATTCGGGCAAAAACGGTCTGTTCATGGCTGCTTCCGAGCAATATGACGCATTGATCGTTGATCGGATGGTGCCGGAGGTTGATGGGCTAACGATTATCCATACGTTACGCGCCTCCGGAAACGAGACGCCCATTCTTATTCTCACCGCGCTAGATAAGGTCGAGGAGCGCGTCAAAGGCCTCAAAGGCGGCGCTGATGATTATTTGGTAAAACCCTACTCCTTCACCGAATTGCTTGCGCGGATAGAAACGATCACGCGCCGCAAAAGCGGGGAAAAAGCGGTGACAAAACTCACCTGTGGCGAACTGGAGATGGATTTACTCTCGCGTACGGTCAGAAGAGCCGGCAAAGAGATCGACCTTCAGGTGCGGGAATTTCAACTGCTGGAATATCTTATGCGCCACGCTGGCACGGTAGTAACGCGCACTATGCTGCTCGAGAATGTGTGGGATTACAATTTCGACCCGCAAACTAACGTGATTGACGTGCATATCTCGCGCCTGCGGCAAAAAATTGATAAAGGCTTCTATAAAAGCCTAATCGAGACCGTGCGCGGCTCCGGCTACCGGCTTGTGGGGCATTAGCCATTGGAATTGAGTGTGCGCTTCGGGGTGCAACGCATGATCCAGCCCCATCAGCAGCAGATAGTGCGCCACGTATAGCTCCAAAGAATAGCGCGAGATAAATTTAAGCGCATTAGGGATAGCGGCGTAAAAGACTGCGTAGGTGGGCAATTTACACAAGCGGAAGCGCAGAAATATCCAGGCTTCTGCCCCCATCATCACGATGAGCAGCGCTATCTGCAGGGAGGTGAATTCAAGGCTAAAAATTTGAAATAGCGTATGCATAAAAAAGGTTGCATACACGAAGAGGCCGGTATTTTTGGCTGCTGTTTGTGTCCGCACCCAATATCCGCATAGGATAAATAACGTTCCGAAAAAACCGTAGTCTATCATAAAAACTGCTATCAGATGATACACGCAGCCAATAAGCACCACCATTAGAGGTTGCGCGCGCATATGAGGCTCAAACCGTAAAATCCAGCGCATTACCGCACGGCTAAAGACAACGCTGACCAGAATGCCAAGCGGGAATACAGGAAAGTTCCACAGCATTTCTATGGCCAACATTGCTACGGCGTAGGCCACGATATCTGAACGTGAACTGATAGCAAAAAAGAACGCCGGAAACGCCAGCCGGCCAATAAGGCGCAACCATAAGCAGTCCGGCCATAAAAACATCCCCGCATGGTCTGCCAGCATGGCAAAGAGCGCGAATGTTTTAAGCGCGTCAAACGTATTAGGAGCCACGCCATAACGGTTCAATCGCGCGAACATTAGACTGCACTCCCGGATTGCCGCTGGCGCAGCATGCCGGCATAATCCACCCCGGCTAAAGGATCCTGGGCCCCCGCTGTCTCTGCC
>CAZRJZ010000059.1:0-4796 GCA_964600465.1 uncultured Rickettsiales bacterium | reverse complement strand
GCTCCACACAGGCGCTCAACACAGGGACGATAGATTCTTCCACCGGTAATGCTTTCAAGAAGGCTTGCGCATATTCCGCTTGTTTACGGCGCTCTTCCGCCGCGCCATATTTTTCCTCGTCCGGCGGCGCGCTGCCCATGATAATGAGCCCTGCGTTGGTAACGCCTTTCGGGCTTCGTACCAAAGCCGCTAACGCTTGCGGCGTTGTTTGCGGATGCGCGGCAAGGTAATCGAGCGTACCCATAATCGTGCGGGAAACAATCTCCCGTGCATGCGCAGCGCCAAAATCCGCTCGGGCTTGTTCCAGCCAGTTACTGACGAATCGGTGGACTTTTGGCATGAGAGCGTCCGGGCTATCAGACGTAATAGCCGCTCTTAGCGCCGTTGCGACATGGCGCTCCGAATCGCCGTTTTCCTTGGCATAGCGGTAAATAAACTGCGCCACGAATGCCGGGCCACACCCCGCATGAGCGGAAAATGCCTGCATTTGCTCTTCACGCGCAAGCAAGACGGGCTTCCCCATGCCTTCCAGTAAATGGGCTGCTTGCAGGGCATGTTTTTGATTGTGTGCAAATACACCAAGCAATGTGCGCGGAATATGTGGCATTACCCGAACAACGGGTATGTTTTTTCCGAAAAGCGCCAGCAACCGCGTATATTCTTCCAGCGTTACACCGCCAGCAATGGAGATAAATAGCGTATCTTTTTTAAAGATTCCCGGCGGCAAACTTGGCAGGATGACTTGCAATTGCTGAGGCTTGGCGCTGTAGATAACCGCTGTCTGCTCCCCCACGCTGCGGATTGCTTCTGCATCTTGTCCGCAGAGGCAGATCGTCTTCCCGGCGTCCGGAATGTTCGCAAGGTACGCGCGAAGACTCTGGGCGTTTTTCCCCTCAGAAGCGCCCGTAATAACGGTTAGATTTTCCGGCGCGACTTTTCGGCCTTCCAGCAAGGCCCGGATAAGAGGCTGCCCCATATTTCCAGCCCCGATCACCAATATTTTGCATTCCCGGCTTTTATCCATAGCGCGCTTCCTCTATATGAGAGCACAAATTACAGGCGCGCAGCGGCGGTCTTTTCTTCCAATTGCTTAATTAAAACGTCCAGGCTCTTGTTTTGCACCACGGAAGAAAACTCCGAGCGTTGCGTGGCGATCAAGCTCACGCCCTCGATGACGATATCAAAGATTTTCATCACCCCGCCCCCGGAGCCGCGCACACGGTAATCTACCTGGATTGGATCACGATTCGGAGGCTGAATCTGCATGCTTACGGTAAACTCATCCGCAGCATCCTGGCGTATGTTGATTACCCGATAGGCGCCGTCACTGTAATCGGTGAGGTGCGAGGTGTAATGACTGATAATAAAGCCCTGGTATTTGTTTAAATAATCAGCCTGCTGCGCCGGGCTGGCTTGTTTCCAGAAGCGTCCCAGCACAAACCTGCCGATCCATGGAATATCCACATGCTGTGAAAATAATGCCTCCAGTTTTACCTGCTTTTCTTTTTTGTCCGGCACCGATTTAATGATACTGAGCGTATCGTCCGCCAGGCCTTCGATAAAGCGGGTGGCAGCCTCTCCTGCCGTAGCATCGCCTGCTGCGGCATAAGCGCCTTGAGACAACGACACAACAAGGAGCACGAACAGGAGTTTTTTCAGCATGGACACAGAAAGAGAATAGAAGGTGAAAGTAAGTTACTGTGCGGTAGAAGAAGCGGCGCGCCCGGATACTACCGTTTTTAACCCGCCAGATGCAAGCGCTTTCCGTATGCTATTGGCGCGGTGTTGTAAATAGCCGCTACGATAGGTCACATACGGATCCAGTGAATTGCGGGTAATATTGTCGATCAGCTCCATGTTCTGCGCACGGAAGTCAATCCCCATCATCCCCGCTTTCGCGTAGGCCAGCCAGCGCCAATCGTCGCCCGCATAAGTTACGGGGTCAAACGCGGTATCGGCTCCCCGCCCACCGGTATCACGTAGCGTAGAAGGCCCCAGCAACGGCAAAAACAAATAAGGACCGGAACCAACGCCATACACGGCAAGCGTCTGCCCGAAATCCGCAGGACGCGCGCGCAAATGAGCATCGGCAGCGGCAAAATCTCTAATTCCGCCAAAACCAAAAGTGGTGTTAAGCGCAAAGCGCCAGAATACGGCAAAACTATTTTCTACATCGCCCTGCAAAAGCGAGTTCACAAAATCAATCGGGGAGCGCAGATTCTCCAGTACATTGGAGACGCCTTCCCTGCCTAATTCCGGCACCACCGTGCGATACGCCTGCGCCACAGGACGCACAAGGGCGGTATCCAGTACCGTGTGCACTTTAAACATGCCGCGGTTAAACTTCTCCCACGGATCCGGATCCACTTCCGCCTCATCCTGAAGCAGGATTGAATTATCAGGCGAGGTATAATCCGCACAGGCCCCCAGCATAGGCAATGCAGCCACAAGAACACCCAGCACCTTTAGCCGAAAACGCCATTTTCCGTTCCACAACAACCGTGTTATTGCCATATCGCTATGATCTCCGTACACTTTTAAGTATTTAATTCTGCACGGCCTTGAGATTATCGTAAATAAATTAATGTTTTCTGAATTTGGCTTGAGCAGGGGCAACGAATTCGGGTATATATAGGCAAATGCCTCTTTTGGAAAGCAAGAACTTGCATAAGCTGCCCTTTTCCCATCGCTGCAATATCTTCCTAACGCATTGTTATGATCGATAAACACCTCCTTCTTGCGGCGCAGGCGGAGTTATGCGCAGGCGCGCCGCCTTCGGTTTCATTTGAGTTCTTTCCGCCAAAGACCGATGAAATGGAAGCGAAACTCTGGGACGCCGTGCTTCAGCTCAGCCCGTTTCGGCCACGTTTCGTATCCGTTACCTACGGCGCAGGCGGCACCACGCGTGAGCGTACCCACGCCACCGTTAAGCGGCTGCTGCAAGAAACGTCTTTGAAGCCTGCAGCGCATTTAACCTGCGTGGGAGCCTCAAAAGCAGAAGTAGACGCCGTAGCAAGAAGCTACATGGAAGCAGGGGTGCGGCATATTGTGGCGCTGCGTGGAGATATGCCGCCCGGCGAAGGGGCGTATCGTCCGCACCCTGAAGGGTATCCTTATGCCGCAGACCTGGTGGCAGGCCTTAAGCGTGTGCATGATTTTGAAATCAGCGTTGCCGCCTATCCGGAGAAACATCCCGAAGCCGCCAATATGGAAGAAGACATTGACGCATTAGTGCGCAAAGTGGAGGCAGGCGCCACACGCGCCATTACCCAGTATTTTTTCGATGTTACGTATTTTCAGCGCTTTCTGGAGCGCACTCGCGCTCACGGGATTTCCATCCCCATCATACCGGGGATCCTTCCGGTCACGAATTACGCGCAAGTGATAAAGTTCAGCGCCATGTGCGGTGCATCCGTGCCGGACTGGCTGGAGTCCATGTTCAAAGGACTGGACGAACAGCCCACAATGCGCAACCTGGTGGCGGTCTACGTGGCGGCGCTGCAATGCCGCCTGCTGCAAGGCTTAAACGTAGAGCACATCCATTTTTATACGCTGAATCGTGCGGAGCTGGTAGGCGCTATCTGCCATATCCTCGGCCTGCGCGCGCAATGAAGCGTTCCAGGCGCCGCTTTTAACCTGCCGCCCGGCTCGATCCAGGCGAAGCCGGTGGCGGAGGCGTAAAAGGAACTGTCGGCGGCGAAGTGGAATCCGAAAGGGCCGGAGTGGGCTGAGGCCTATCCACCGAGCGCGTTTTGCCAGCGCCCTTCTTCGGGGAATATTCCGCCAGCTTCTGGGCACTGATTTGCTTGCTCATCCGGCCTTGCTCATCAAGCAACACCACATCCACATTGCTTTGCGAATGAAGCGTATGGCCTCCTAACGTGATCGACGTGGTGCCCTTGTCCACGGCGATAGACGTTCCTTGGTCCTTTAGTTCCTCCGCCGTCATAATCACCACCAGCTTGCCGCCGGAGGTATTGATGGTGCGGTTGCCGTCGAACGCAGGCGAGCCTTTCGTGCCTTCATTGGCTCGTACAAATACGTCTCCGTTGGCGTTGACTTGCAGTCTCTCAGAGGCGGCGCTCGCATTGCGAAGATAGGTGTCGCCCTGCTGTACGCCTGCCTGCTTGGCGGCTTCGGAACTAGCGTCGATCTGGTTCTGGTATAGCGGCACGCTGTGTCCGTATGGGTCTATCCCTTGTGTGACGGTAAGGTTATGGGTATAGACAATCCCCTTGGTTTCCACTGCGCCACCATTAGTGGTCATGATTTCCAGCAAAGTCTTTGCTACTGTAGCCGGAGGAGCGGCTGCAGGCGACTGCGGAGAGGCAACCGGGTTCCCGCTGGCATTGCGTGTGGCGGAAACGGGCAACGAGACCGGATTAAATGGGATAGTGTCGGATTTGCTCGACGGCGGAACTTTTGCCAGCGTTTTTTCTTTGTCGGCTAAGGGGACTACGAACGGCAATCCATCAGTCCCATGCGCGCGCTCAAACGCGAGATCGCGCTGGATGGCGGTGATTCTCTGCTGAGCTTCTGCTAATTTAGCCGAAAGGTTTGTTGCTTTGGCCTCCAAGTCGTCTTTTGTATGGGTATGTTCTAGAGCCTGTTTCTTTCGCTTGTTTTTCTCGCCTTCCAATTCTTCGCTGGTTATGGTGAGCTTCTTGTTCATGATGGCATTGGTCGTCTGGGCTTCTCTAAGCGCTCTCTGCGTCTCGGCTAATGCTTGCGCGGACTGCGCTTCATTCGCCTTGCGGGCTTCTTCCACAGTGTCCATGACGGGAGTCTTCGCGCGG
>CAZRJZ010000058.1:6586-7523 GCA_964600465.1 uncultured Rickettsiales bacterium | reverse complement strand
CGTTCACGTGAGATCTCCCCGGAAACCGGGATCCGGGAGTTCGCGTCTGTCAGCAATAGCACCCGGGCGCTTGTTTTTCCGGAGTCTACCACGCGCCCTAGCAATCCTTCTGCGCTAATAACCGCATTGTCTTTGGCCACGCCGTTTTCCTCACCGGCGCTGATGAGCGTGGCGCGAGCGTAGGGGCCGCCTGTATCACCCACCATGCGTGCCGCGACATAGTGCGCCGCACCAACAGGCACCACTTGTATCAATTGGCGTAAAGACCGGTTTTCAGCTTCCAAGGCTTTTGCGGCGGTTTGCCACTGGACAAGTTCCTCGCGGATGATTTTAAGCTCGGGCGGCGCAGGATTCACGCCCATAGCATTTTGCAGCCATGCACCTGTAGCCTTAACGGCAGATGCCGGACGGGCCATCACATCCGCCAGCGGTGCCAGAGAGTCGTCAATGCGGTTGCGGACAGCGGATGTCCACGCGCTTCCGTTGTGGCTTAACGCAACGCTCAATATAGCAATGGATACGCATACCGCCAGCATCCCGCGCGAAGCGGATTGGCGTGAGGGCATCAGCGACAGTGAAAGAGCGCGGGAACGGCGTTTAATGGGCATAAAATGAACGAAGCAGCAAATGAGATCAAATCTTTACCCAGCACTCCAAACTGGTGCAACGCATTTTTTAAAATGCTGAGCGTATTTTTCATGCTATCGTTGTTGCATTAAAAAAACGTGAACAAAGAAAGGCTTTTTTCTAAAACTATTATTTTATACCTGCCGCACGTCAGCTATAGTATTCAGCGGCCTCTGTAAGCGGGAACTTCCTGGGGGGGAAGCCAAATGTCAGGCGGCGGCGCGGCGGTTTGGAAGAAAATGTCAATTGGCATGCCGCCGCGTGGGTACCAATACCCGCCGATGCGTAGCCAGCGCGGCTCTAAAGTTTC
>CAZRJZ010000058.1:0-6576 GCA_964600465.1 uncultured Rickettsiales bacterium | reverse complement strand
GTTTAGCAATAACGAGGGTGCAGTCTTCATGGAACGCGCCGTGATTACGAAAAGATCCCAGAAAAAGCTTGAGCGATTTACTCTCCACAACCCAGGATTGTGGAATATAATCGATAACCAGATGCGCAAAATCCGGTTGTTGGGTGATGGGGCAAAGCGAGGTGAACTCCGGCGCGGAGAAGCGGATGCAGTAACCGCTGTCGGGGTGCGGGTTAGGAATGCGTTCCAGGATTGCGGCTTCCGGAGAAGGCGGCAGCGGGGTTTTGCGGCCAAGTTGGGTGAGTGTGTCTGGCATGGTTTTAGTATATGGATTTTTCTTATTCAGAAGTCTATAAAAACTGGTACTTATGCCAATTTGCAGTCAGTATATAGCAAATTGGCATGAAAATCGGCTTCGTTAATGCAAAATGGTATTATTTTGTTGGGGGAGGGAGTTTTATGCAATGGCTCAGTCAGTTATTGGCAAAATTATTTAAGCGCGAGAAAGAGAAAAAAGTGGCATGGGATACGCTTAATTACGGTAAGCCGAGTGACTCCGGCGATGAATTCCGCGATAAAAACAATGTCTAACATGCCGTGCGCCTTCAAAATATTTGCTGAAGCATTACATGAGAAGCCGTGGCTATTTTGCTGGAAAATATATTTTTTGCGCCGCTTAAGTATTTTTGGTTCGCATGCTGAGGAAAATTATGCCAGATTGCCTGACCGTCCGGCAGCGATGGATTGGTTGCGCCGGTCTTACGCAGATTTTATGGTACAAACAGGCTGACCCGACCCATGCCAAAACGTAACGATATTTCCTCCATCCTGATCATCGGCGCGGGGCCGATTGTGATCGGCCAGGCCTGTGAATTCGATTATTCCGGAACCCAGGCGGTAAAAACCTTAAAAAATGAGGGCTACCGCGTTATTTTAGTCAATTCTAACCCCGCCACCATTATGACCGATCCGGAACTGGCGGATGCTACCTATATTGAGCCTATCACCCCGGAGGTGGTGGAAAAAATTATCGCCAAAGAACGTCCCGATGCGCTGCTTCCCACCATGGGCGGACAAACGGCCCTGAACTGCGCTAAAGCATTGGCGGAATCCGGCGTGCTTGAAAAATATAACGTAGAACTGATTGGCGCCAAGCTGGAGTCGATCAACAAAGCGGAAGACCGGCTGCTTTTTGGTCAGGCTATGGCCAAGATTGGGTTGGAGGTGCCGAAGAACGCGGTGGTAAAATCGTTGGAGGAGGCGCGTGCGGCGGTGGAAAAAACGGGGCTTCCGGCCGTGATTCGGCCTTCATTTACCATGGGCGGAAGCGGCGGAGGAATTGCTTATAATCGTGAGGAATTTGAGAGAATTGTGCTCTCCGGGTTGGATGCTTCGCCGGTGGGCGAAGTAATGATTGATGAGTCCGTGCTGGGCTGGAAAGAGTATGAGATGGAAGTGGTGCGCGATAAGGCGGATAACTGCATTATCGTTTGTTCCATTGAAAACGTGGATCCTATGGGCGTGCATACCGGCGACTCCATTACGGTGGCTCCGGCGCTTACTCTGAGCGACAAAGAATACCAGATCATGCGGGACGCCTCGTTTGCGGTGCTTCGTGAAATTGGCGTGGATACCGGCGGTTCCAACGTACAGTTCGCGGTAAACCCGAAAGACGGACGCATGGTGGTGATTGAGATGAATCCCCGTGTTTCGCGCTCCTCCGCGCTTGCCTCGAAAGCGACCGGGTTCCCAATTGCAAAAGTGGCGGCCAAACTTGCTGTGGGCTACACATTGGATGAAATTGCCAATGATGTGGTGAGCTCTAAGCATTCTGCATTTGGCATTCAGCATCCAGGAGTTAGCGGTGGTCAGCACATCACAATGAAGGACGCTTCTTCCCTGAATGCTGAATGCCAAATGCAGAATGCTATTACCATGCCTGCTTCCTTCGAGCCGGCGATTGATTATATTGTGACTAAAATTCCCCGGTTTACATTCGAGAAATTTCCTAACGCCGAACCGGTGCTTACCACCGCGATGAAATCCGTGGGCGAAGCCATGGCCATGGGCCGTTGCTTTGCTGAATCCCTGCAAAAGGCGCTACGCTCATTAGAGACGGGACTTACCGGCCTCAACCCGCTGCCCCGCTTTGCGCATATGAGCGCTGAGCAACTGCGGGGAGAACTGAGCCGCCCCACGCCGGACCGCTTGCTGGTGGCAGCGCAGGCGTTGCGAATCGGCGTTACGGTCGAGGAAATCTGCGAGATTGCAAAATATGACCCATGGTTCGTGCGGCAGCTGGATGAGATTGTCAAAGAAGAAGACGCTATTGCAAATGCCCGGGACATTACTCCGGAGCTTCTGATGCGTTGGAAACGGGTGGGATTCTCTGACCGCAGAATTGAAGAGCTTAGTGTAGCCGCAGCCAATAAAGCGGTTGCTGGTTTGCGTAAAGACCATGGCATCCATCCCGTCTACAAACGCGTCGATACCTGCGCAGCGGAGTTTGAATCCGGCACGCCGTACATGTATTCTACCTATGAAGGCATGGACGCGGAGTGCGAATCCAGCCCTACGGAGCGCGAAAAAATCATCATCCTGGGCGGCGGCCCCAACCGCATCGGTCAAGGCATTGAGTTTGATTATTGCTGCGTACACGCGGCATATGCGCTCAGAGAAGCCGGTTATGAAACCATCATGATCAACTGCAATCCGGAAACGGTATCTACCGACTATGATACCTCCGACCGGCTCTATTTTGAACCGATGACGCCGGAAGACGTGATTGAAGTGATCCGCAAAGAACAAAGCAACGGCGCGGTAAAAGGCGTGATTGTGCAGTTCGGCGGCCAAACCCCGCTGCGTCTGGCAAATGCGTTGCAAGCGGAATTCGGAGAAAAAATCATCCTCGGAACCTCGCTCCAGTCCATCAACCGTTCCGAAGACCGTGAAGAGTTCCGTGTCCTGGTGGAAGCGCTTAACCTGAAACAACCCGCAAGCGGCACCGCCATTCACATCGAACAAGCGGTCGAAACGGCGGAGCATATTGGCTATCCGGTGCTGGTGCGTCCCAGCCACGTGCTCGGTGGCCGCGCGATGGCGATCATTCACACGCGCGCGCAACTGGAGGAGTATTTAAGAACATCCGGTGAATATTTTGGTGATGGCCGCCCGTTGTTAATTGATGCTTACCTAAGAGATGCTATTGAAGTGGACGTAGATGCGCTGTGCGATGGTCACGAGGTGTACGTGGCCGGGATCATGCAACATATTGAAGAAGCCGGCATTCATTCCGGAGATTCCGCCTGTTCCCTGCCGCCCTATTCGCTTAGCGAAGCGGTTCAACAGCGGATCCGTGAGCAGACACGGAAACTCGCGCTTGCGTTAGAGGTAGTCGGTTTAATGAACGTGCAATTTGCTGTAAAGCATTCAGCATCAGGTATTCAGCATTCAGAAAATAAAGAAAGTAATTCCCTAAATGCCAAATGCCCAATGCCGGATGCTGAAATCTACATCATCGAAGTCAATCCGCGTGCCAGCCGCACGGTGCCGTTTGTCGCCAAAGCCACCGGCGTGCCGATTGCGAAAATTGCCGCCAGACTCATGGCAGGCGAGAAAATAGGAGGATTCGAGGACTTGAGAACTCGAATCCTCGAATCCTCGAATCCTCGCCATGTGGCGGTGAAAGAAGCCGTATTTCCGTTTGCGCGTTTTGCAGGCGTGGATGTGATTTTAGGGCCGGAGATGAAATCCACCGGCGAGGCCATGGGCATTGATGCGAATTTCCCGTTGGCCTTTGCAAAATCCCAGCTTTCCGCCGGTAGCGCGATCCCAAAAGAGGGCAGGGTGTTCATTTCGGTAAGAGAATCCGATAAAGCGGCTATGGTGCCAGTCGCTAGCGCTCTGGCTAACATGGGGTTTTCGTTGATTGCCACGCGGGGCACGGCATCTTATCTCCACGGCAAAGGCGTAGAAGTGGAAGTGGTGAATAAAGTGCGCGAAGGGAGGCCACATATTGTGGATATGCTGAAAGACGGAAAAATCGCCCTCGTGATTAATACGACCGAAGGCGCGGAGTCGATTGCGGATTCTTTTGGCATTCGCCGTGCAGCGCTGCTCGGTAAAATTCCATATTACACCACGGTGGCAGGGGCGCAGGCAATTGTAGAAGCAATTGGCGCGACATGTTTGGGTAAAGGATTAACGGTGCGATCCATGCAGGAATATTTGCCTGCGTCTTAGGCGCTGAGCAATTATAATTTGCTGTCTTTGGCGTTTAGTTGTAGGGCTTGGATGGGTTATTCATCATCGCTAAGGCGTTATGCTTCAGCATTTTCTTGTGTCCGAGCTGTTTGCATTCCTGCTTATTTTTTGCCGGGTGGGAACAGGCATCATGATTATGCCCGGTTATGGCGAGTTTTATGTCGCGGCGCGGGTTCGGCTGTTTATTGCCCTAAGCATGAGCCTGGTGCTTGCTCCGTTATTAACGCCGCTTTTACCGCCTATTCCGGGCACGCCGATTGGTTTGGTGATATTGCTGCTTAAAGAAATGATAGTTGGATTGCTTATTGGCGGGATTGCGCGGATCATGATGAGCGCCGCGCATGTGGCGGGCACGATTATTGCTACACAATCAAGCTTGGCCAGCGCCATGATGCTTGATCTTTCTCATAGCGGTCAGGCAACGCCGATAACAAACTTTTTAAGTTTTGCTACGGTGATATTGTTGTTTGCTACGGATTTGCATCATATCATGCTGCGCGCGCTGGCCGATAGCTACCGGTTATTTTCTCCCGGCCTGCTTCCGCCCTCGCAGGATTTTATGGAATATGCGGCGCGCAGTGTCTCGAATGCATTCGCCCTGGCTACGCAAATGGCGGGGCCGAACATTGTTGTGGGGATTATTATTAACCTGGCGGCGGGTATGCTGGCGCGCCTCATGCCGGCACTGCAAATATTCTACCTGATCATGGTGCCGCAGATCTTGGGAAGTTTCTTTGTGCTGATGGCCATTTTCTCCGGTATGATGCTGTGGTATATGCGTAATTTCGAAGAAGCCTTCTCTGCCTTTATCTTGCTGAGGTAGGATGATTCATGTCGGAAGAAGATCAGGAACAAAAGACCGAGCAACCGAGCAGTAAGCGCTTAGAAGACGCGTTTAAGCGTGGACAGGTGCCTTTCTCGCGTGAGGTGACGAGCTTTCTGATGATATTCGCGCTGGCGATGCTGGTGGGCGCCATGCTGCCGCAGATGATGCGTATGGCTTATACTGCGCTGGCGCCTTTTATTCTTGCCCCTGATCAAATGTCCGCTGACGCTTCAGGATTAGGCAAGCGGCTTCAAGGACTCCTGGCGGACGGACTGTTGATCTTACTGCTGCCTTTTGCCGCCACTATCTGCTCGGCGCTTGCCGGAAGCGTGCTTCAAAACGGGTTGGTGTTTTCTGCTGAATCGCTAAAGCCAAAATGGAGTAAAATTTCCCCCATAAAGGGATTAGGGAAGATTTTTTCCAAACGTTCGCTGGTGGAATTCTTTAAAGGGCTGCTCAAACTAATGATCGTGGGGGTATTTTGCTGGAAGGCGGTGGAGAGTTATCTGCCGGAGCTGAAACAGCTTCCCTCGCGTGATACGCTGGCGCTCTTGATTTTTCTTTCAAAGGTTGCCCTGAAACTGGTGATTTGGGTCTGCATTGCCATGTTCTTTATTGCACTGGCGGATTTACTGTACCAGCGCTGGGAGCATATTCGTTCCTTACGCATGACCAAGCAGGAAGTGCGCGACGAATATAAGCAACAGGAAGGAGATCCGCATATTAAGCAGCGCTTGCGGCAAATCCGCATGGAAAAGGCAAAGAAGCGTATGATGGCGGCAGTTCCGGGAGCGGATGTGGTCATTACCAACCCGACGCATTATTCCGTAGCGCTCAAATACGATAACACCGCTATGGCTGCGCCGAAAGTGGTGGCCAAGGGCATAGACCATATTGCGCTTACCATACGTAAAGTGGCAAAGGAGCATAATATCGTGATTATGGAAAATCCGCCTTTGGCAAGGGCGTTGTATGCGTCGGTGGAAATAGACGATGAAATCCCTCTGGAGCATTATAAAGCTGTGGCGGAAATTATTAGCTATGTTTATAAAGTAAAAGGGAGAAAAGCCCCTGCGCAAAATCGCTCGTCCGGCAGCGCTACCAAACGGCCATAATCTATTCACGCATTTCTATATAAGCTTCGCGGCGCAAGTTGCGCATGAATTTTTCCGTTTCGCGCTGCATTTTTTCCTGCAGGAGCCGGTTATAGGCTTCCTCGCGTGAATCAAGCTTCGCGGCTGCTTCCGTGCGCTCGCACAGCATAAAGAAGCTAATGCCCTCCGGCGTGGCGAAAGGCTGAGAAACCCCACCGATGGACACATCTTTTAAAAGCTCTTTTACCGCATCCGTCATTTCGCTGGTATTTAAGCGGCGGAAATTGACGGAGATGGCGTAATCCTCCAGATTGCCTATCCCTGCAATGCCTTCTTGCAGGCAGGTGCCGGGATTCTTCGAGACATCGCGCCCAATTTGCAGCATGACTTCCACCTCGCGTGGCGCTGCATTAT
>CAZRJZ010000057.1:1479-7557 GCA_964600465.1 uncultured Rickettsiales bacterium | reverse complement strand
GTGATTGTTAAGCATGCCAACCCATGTGGCGTAGCACTGGCAGATTCACTGCCCGAGGCCTACATAAAAGCCCTCGCGTGCGATCCGGTAAGCGCTTACGGAGGAATTATTGCCGTAAACCGCCCCGTAGACCTGGCATTTGCCGAGGCGATTTCCTCCTTGTTCGTGGAAGTGCTGGTGGCTCCGGAAGCGTCCGAAGAAGCCATTGCCAGATTATCGTGCAAGAAAAAACTCCGTCTTCTTCTTACCGGCGCTCCAACAAATTCCAAACGCCCACGCATGACGCTGCGCTCCGTCTCCGGTGGGTTGCTTTACCAGGAAGACGACATGCAAACGCTCGATTCCGCTGCTTTAAAAGCGGTGACAAAGGCGCTTCCTTCCAGGCAGATCCTGGCCGATCTGGAATTGGCCTTCATTGTCGCCAAGCATGTCAAATCCAACGCTATTGTGTTGGTCAAAGACAATGCCACCATCGGCATTGGCGCCGGGCAGATGAGCCGCATTGATTCCACTGGCATTGCCTGCCGCAAAGCCGCGGCTGCAAATCTTTCCACCCACAGCGCCGTACTGGCTTCGGATGCGTTTTTCCCCTTTGCCGATAATGTAGAGCTGGCAGCAGAAGCAGGCATTACCGCAATTATTCAACCAGGCGGGTCAATCCGTGACGCAGAAGTCATCGAAGCGGCGGATAAGCATGGCATCAGCATGGTCTTTACCGGCATACGGCATTTCAGGCATTAATCCGTCATGCGTGGCCGACCGTGTAGGAAAGCTGGGAGAAGTCCGCAATCCCCAAAAGCGCTGCCGCGCGTGACCATTTAATGTCGTTATCAGCGCCAAAAATAACCCCTTTATCCGCAGGCGCAATAATCCAGCTCCCCGATTCGATTTCATTTTCCAATTGTCCTGAAGACCAGCCGGCATAGCCAAGCATTAACGCCGCGGATTGCGGCCCTTTGCCATCGGCAATGGCACGCAGTATTTCCACATTTGCCGTTAATGCTACACCGCTTGGATGCACCACACTATCAGGCAGCACGTAATCCGTGCTGTGAAGCACAAAACCTCTATGCGCCTCCACAGGTCCCCCAAACTGCACGGGGAATCTCTTGCCGACATCTTGAGCGGTAATCGAAAGCTGCTCCAGCACTTCCTTCAAATCAATGCTGTTTATACCGGCATTTACAATAACCCCCATTGCACCTTCTTCGTCATGGGAACAAACATAAACAACGGCCCGGTCAAAACACCCGTCTTGTACGGAAGGCATAGCCACAAGCAACCTATCCGTCAGGTAAGGAGAAGCCGAGTCCATGATGCCGGGAAGGGAAGGAGAATGCTTTGCCATAGGCGGGATTGTACCTTGTTCAGAGAGATTACACCATTAAATTCACTTGCCTTCAACGCTTGCCCTGCAAAATACGCGCCAATCGGCATTACACATCGCGTTATAAGATTTAAATGCGCTCCTGCCACCATGGCGGTAATTGCGCCGAAAGCGTTATGCCGCCGCAGCTTAAAGAAACACCTTGCTGGAGCGCGCCACTCCATTGCTCTGCGTTGAGCAAGGCTAATCCCGTAGGCCCTTGGGAAGATCCCATATACCCAATAATCGCCTCGCCTGCCTTGACCGGCGCGCCGGCACCCGGTAAAGCCGAAGCGGTCGTCCGGACGCAGAATAAATGTTTGCGGATATGGGCGCGGTAACGCATGCGCGCCGTCACCTCTTGTCCGACATAACAGCCTTTTCTAAAATCCACGGCTTGCAATGTATCAAGCCCATACTCCAACGGCAGCGAACGTTCGGGCTCAAGATCCAGACCGCCCTCCGGTACACCGCACGCAATGCGCCAAGCATTATAATCCTCCACGCTTACTTCTTTGGCCCCCCGCTGCTGTAAGATTTTCCGCGTCTCCGCCTCTTCCTGCACAACCCGAAAACCAAGCCGCGCTAAACGTGGATCAGCGTACGCGCCTTGCTCACGCCCCAGCCCTCCTAATTTTTCTGCGTCTCCAAATACCGCAGCAACGGTATATTCTTTGCCTTCAACCATCTCAATTTCCACACGGCTGCGGAGTTTGTACAAACGCAAACGCTTGCTTAAATCCTCGCGCCGCTCAGTGCTGCACTCCAGCAATACGCTCTCCCCTCTCTGCGTAAGGAAAAAATCGTGGAGGTATTTTCCTTGCGGCGTCAGCAGTAACGCATAAAGCGCCCGGTCAGGACTGAGCCTGGATGTATCCGCCGTTACAATGCCTTGCAGGAACGGTTTTGTGTCCTCGCCCTTCAAGCGCAAAAACGAGCGCCCACGCAAAAAAATATAAGACAAAATATCCATAGAGATCAATGTAGGGTAACCGGTCGCGCCTCGCAAGCATCTGCTGAAAGCAAGCGAGAACGCACTCAACATGTTGATTGCAAAATAGTATAATCAGCAATTTAGCATTTCGCCGCATATAAGCAACCTACTGTTACTTATAGCCTATTTGATCCGTACTCATATTTTGTTGCCGATCCCTGCCAGGGGCTTGCAATAATTAACTTATTATTAATTTATTATTTGCAATTGACCCTCCGGTTATGGTACGCTCCGGGACAATTTCGATATTAACACAACCCATCATGGGTCTAGCACATAGGTTTTTATGAAACTGCCGAATCTGCGAGGAATTTTTGGAAGGGGAGAAACTCCAGAGTCAGCTGCCGAAGCCCCCCCTTCTTTCATTATCGGTGGTGTGAGGTTCGAAGTAACTGAAACCCGGGATCATGTTTGTCTGACCTCATGCGTAGGTGATACAGACGATTCTAAAAAAGTCAGACGATTGGTTCGTGAAAAATTAAAAGAACGAGGTTTTGAGGTTCAAGGAAGTTACGAGGAACCTAGCGACTTGTACAAAAAACGACCTACTCTTCATGAAGATATTCCGAGTCAAGGGCGCCCGGTGACCTATGCTGCCGTTATAGAGGTTTGTGAGAGCCTGGAGAGCCAGATACGATATAAATCGGCCTTGGAAGGGCATCGTCTAGCAGACGAACAATTAAGCGCTCTGGAAGCGGATACACAGCGCACGGCACAGAAATCAAAACGCGCCGTTCGGCCCTATTTTGTTGAAGCGTCAAACTACTTAGAAAAAAAAGGTATCGATCTCTCTACGGAACAAAGGGACGGTTTGCTGCGTGCGCTTGCCAGAGTCCATTTGAGAGAGCAGGAAACCGGTAGTAGCCGGGGGCGGAGCGTATAGCCGTCAGCGGGGTTTTCTATAGCATCATGGGCCCGTTTCATCCGTGGCGTTTTTTTTGGCCGGCAGCCGGCGCAGCAGAGAATCCGTAAGGGGCGTCGGCATTAACGCTAACGTTCGCATCAGCACGTACATGATCCAGGGAAAGGCGATGCGCCTTTTTCCGCGTTCCAATCCGCGTATAATGATGGTTGCCGCCTTTTCCGCGTCCATAAGCAATGGCATGGGAAAGCTGTTTTTATCCGTCATGGGGCTGCGCACGTACCCAGGGCAAATCGCTGAAACTCTCACTCCGGAATGCCAGGCGAATCCGCGCAGGGCGTCGGCATAAGCCAATGCGGCGGCTTTGCTGGCGCTATAGGCGGGCGCGCCGGGCAACCCCCGGAATGCCGCCATAGAGGCAATGATACCGATTTTTCCTTGGCCACGCGTCATCATGCGCGGCAGGAGGGGCAGTATGGTGTTGGCCACCCCAATGACATTGGTATTAAAAATCATCCGCGCCTGATCGGCCGTTTCCCCTCCGAAGCCACTACCGGCGGAAACTCCCGCGTTGGCAATAAGAATATCTACCGGGTGGACGCGGTCAATTTTTTCCAGCCAGTCGGCCATAAGCTGAGCATTCATGACATCGCACGCCAGGATATGAGTGCTTGCGCCGCGCTTTTGGCATTGCGCCGCTACCTGTTCCAGCAGATCTTTTCGTCTTGCGCAGAGGTAAAGTATTCTGCCGGGAGCTGCATATTCGGTGGCAAGTGTTGCACCAATGCCACTACTGGCTCCAGAAATAACAATGACATGAGGGGATAATTTTGATACGAGACTCATAATAACCGCGTCATCTTTCCTGTATGAAGGAGTTGTTTTTTAAAGTTTTTGTTTCTCATTTTATAAATGAGCCGCTCATATTACAATAAAGGAGGTGGAATGTGAGGTTTTTCAAAACACTGTTGAAAACTAACCATTTGGTAACTTCTGCATCGTATGGTCAAACTGTTATTTCATATCTTGTCCTTTGTGTCCTAAATAGGTATTGTTCGCCAAGGTTAATTCATATGCTTACCCTGTATCCCGCCGAAAAAAACAATAAGCGGGGTTTTTGTAAGTATCCTTCAGTATAGGTTTTTTATGACAAGTTCCGGTTTCTCCTCTTCTAAAAGCGGCTTTACGCTGATCGAGCTTTCCATCGTTCTGGTGATTATTGGCCTGATCATCGGGGGCGTGCTCGTTGGTCAGGATCTGATTAAAGCGGCGGAGGTGCGTGCTACCGTGGGCCAGATTGAGAAATATAATACGGCCGTGAACACATTCCGCGGCAAATATAACGGCATCCCGGGCGATTTGGTCTACTCTTCCGCTTCCGCATTCGGCCTAACCAGCCGTAACGGCGGCACGGGAAGAGGCGATGGAAACGGGCTGCTCGAGTCTTCTGCTGCTGGAGGTACGTTGCCTTGTGCTGAAACCGTGCTGTTTTACACCGACTTGACTTCCGCAAGCCTGATTGACGGTTCTTTCGTGGGCGCGGATGGTTCTATTGCCGGGACCAGCTGTACCACCTCGGCCTCAGCCGCCGCTACGTCAACGTTGGTGCCTGTTGCTAAAATCGGCAAGGGGAATAATATTTTTGCCTACGCTGCCTTGGGGATCAATTATTTCCAGCTGATCGGCGGCGTAAGCGCCATATCTAACGCAGGCGCGGTAACGGGTGCGCTAAAAGCCCTCACGCCGGCGGAGGCGTACCAGATGGACTTGAAAGTGGATGATGGCTACCCGCTCACGGGCTCGGTGCGTGCATATGGGGTGACGCTGGCTGCCGCTACCTATCCTGCGGCGGATACCGGCGCCGCGGCAGCGGTCGGTGTCTGCGCTGACACGGGTAGTACCAATACGCCTTACAACTTGACTCCCGCAAATGGCGGTACCGCTAACGGGTGTTCGTTGAGATTTAAGTTTAACTAACTAATGAGAAGTTTTAATCTGTGACCAATCATCCATATACGCCCAGGCAGGCTGGTTTTACCCTGATCGAGCTTTCCATCGTTCTGGTGATTATTGGCCTGATCATCGGGGGCGTGCTCGTTGGTCAGGATCTGATTAAAGCGGCGGAGGTGCGTGCTACCGTGGGCCAGATTGAGAAATATAATACGGCCGTGAACACATTCCGCGGCAAATATAACGGCATCCCGGGCGATTTGGTCTACTCTTCCGCTTCCGCATTCGGCCTAACCAGCCGTAACGGCGGCACGGGAAGAGGCGATGGAAACGGGCTGCTGGAAGGTTCTGCTGCAGGCTATACTTCCGTGTGCGCTGAAACGGTGCTTTTCTATACCGATCTGACTTCCGCGAGCCTGATTGACGGTTCTTTCGTGGGCGCGGACGGCTTATATAGCGCGCCAAGCTGCACGGCAGCGGCCTCTGCCGGCGCAGTGGCGACGCTGGTGCCTGTGGCCAAGCTCGGAAAAGGGAATCATATCTTCACTTATGCGGCTTCGGGTATTAATTATTTCCATATTATTGGCGCGGTGAGCGCGATTACTACGGCGGGTGCGGCCACAGGCGCAGCATTCGGCCTCACGCCCGCAGAGGCATATCAGATGGATTTGAAAGTGGACGATGGCTTTCCGTTGACCGGCTCTGTACGCGCCTACGCCCCTACCACCCTTGGATCTTCTGCTCCCGCAATTGATACGGCGCAAGCAGTTGCCGCGGGCGTCTGCGTCTCCAACGCCACGAATAGTCCGTATAACCTTGATCCTGCCAATGGCGGAACTTCTAGCGGTTGTTCGTTGAGATTTAAGTTCAACTAAGCGATATCTCCTTGTCAGCAGCGCTGCTTCG
>CAZRJZ010000057.1:0-1469 GCA_964600465.1 uncultured Rickettsiales bacterium | reverse complement strand
CAGAGATCACTCCAGAGCTAATAGCCGAGCACGGACTAACCGAGGATGAATACTCTCGTATCCTCGCTATTCTTGGCCGTGCACCGAACCTGGTGGAGTTGGGCATTTTCTCTGTCATGTGGTCGGAGCACTGCTCGTATAAAACTACCCGTAAGCATTTGCGAAACCTGCCCACGGAAGCGCCCTGGGTAATCTGCGGTCCCGGCGAAAATGCCGGTGTTATTGACATTGGCGACGGTCAGGCGGCTATTTTTAAAATGGAGTCGCATAACCACCCTTCCTTTATAGAGCCTTTCCAAGGGGCCGCAACGGGCGTTGGCGGCATATTGCGCGATGTTTTTACCATGGGCGCGCGCCCTATTGCTAATTTAAACAGCTTACGGTTTGGAAGTATTGAGCATCCAAAAACCAGGCATCTGCTTTCCGGCGTTGTGGCGGGCATCGGTGCTTACGGTAACTGCGTTGGCGTTCCCACCGTAGGCGGTGAGTGCACGTTTCATCCCTCGTATAATGGCAATATTCTTGTCAATGCCATGACGGTAGGGGTGGCTGATCAAGATAAGATTTTCTACTCCGCTGCCGCAGGTATAGTCAATAAAGTAGTGTATGTCGGCTCGAAAACCGGACGTGACGGCATCCACGGCGCCACCATGGCTTCTGCGGAATTCAGCGAGGATTCAGAGGATAAACGACCCACCGTACAGGTCGGTGATCCATTGACGGAAAAATTGCTTATTGAAGCCTGCCTGGAGCTGATGCAGACAGATGCGATTGTAGCCATTCAAGATATGGGAGCGGCAGGGCTGACTTCTTCCTCCCTGGAAATGGCGGGTAAAGGCGGGTGCGGTATTTTACTGGAGCTTGATTGCGTGCCCATGCGGGAAGCAGGCATGACCGCTTATGAATTGATGCTTTCGGAATCGCAAGAACGCATGCTGATGGTGATTAAGCCAGAGAAAGAGGCGCTGGCGCGTGAGATTTTTGCCAAATGGGAACTGGACTTCGCCATCATTGGTGAGATCACCGATAGTGGGCGGTTGGTGCTGCGTATGCATGGCCAAACGGTAGCCGATATGCCGGTTGGGCCAATATCGGTGGATGCGCCGGTGTATGATCGGCCATATATATTAAAGCATTCAGCATCCAGCGTGCAGCATTCAGATAATAAAGATCTTTCTTCCTCAGAATACCAAAAGCTGGATGTTGAATGCTTGCTTACCCTTCTTTCCTCTCCCGATCTTTGTTCCAAGCGCTGGATCTGGGAGCAATACGATCATATGGTGGGCAACAACACCTTGGCCCGTCCCGGTGGGGATGCTGCGGTTGTGCGTGTGCAGGGCACTTCCAAAGCGCTTGCCATGAGTACGGATTGCACTCCCCGCTACGTGTTTGCAGATCCGGTAGAGGGCGCTAAGCAGGCCGTGGTTGAATCATGGCGCAATATAACCGCCACGGGAGCTATGCCGCTT
>CAZRJZ010000056.1:0-7558 GCA_964600465.1 uncultured Rickettsiales bacterium | reverse complement strand
GCTCTACAAGCTAGGGGAAGAACGCATTACCCTTGAAGATGCGCGCTGCCTGATCAATGATAACCAGGACTCCGCGCTGGACGACGTGAGCACCGCCGTCGCTGACGGAAAAGAAGCGCGGCTGCACGGCATCCTGCAATCGCTTTTACATACCGGCACGCCGGCGATTGCGGTATTGCGCAGTGCGCAGAAATATTTTCAAAAGCTCTATTTGTTAGCATCGGTCATAGAGGGCGGGAAATCCGTGGATCAGGCGGTTTCAGAACTTCGCCCTCCCGTTTTTTTTCGTCAACAGCCCGTGATAAAGCGGCATGCGCGAAGTTGGAATCGGTTGCGTACCGCCCGCGCACTCGCTGCGCTTGCCGGTGCGGAACAGGCGTGCAAATCGGGCAATGCTTCTGCGGAGTTGCTATGCAGACAAGCCTTGTTTTCGATTGCGCGGAGCCGGTAATGCAAAAGCCGCGCACGCGCTTATATCTGGAGGGGGAGGTTTTCTCTTTCGGCGCGGCGCCTGCCTTAAAAGAAGCGCAAATCCATTATCTGCTGCATACGTTGCGCGTGCGCGAAGGGGAGACGCTGCTTGTATTTAATGGCAAGCAAGGGGAATGGCTGGCGCGCGTTGCAAAAATATTCAAAAAAAATGTGCGGTTAGAAATTACCGAGCAACGGCGGGAGCAAAAAAACGTTCCTCCTATCGATCTCATTTTTGCACCGGTAAAAAACGATAAAATAGATTTTCTTGTCAAACGCGCCGTAGAGCTTGGCGTGCGGAGCGTACAACCGGTCATGACGCAGTATACCGTGGTTTCAAGAATAAACATGGAGCGCTTGCGGACTAATGCGGTGGAGGCGGCTGAGCAATGTGGCCGTATGGATATTCCTCTAGTACTGGAGTCGCAAACATTGCCACAGCTGCTCTCACGCTGGGATCCGGATACGTGCATGCTCTATTGCGACGAAGACGGCAAAGGCCAGCCGGTGCGTGTGCTTCTGCCTGCGCTTGAAACCGGAAAAGCGTATGCCGTGCTTACCGGGCCGGAGGGTGGATTTTCTGCGGAAGAACGTGGTATTTTGCGCGCACAGCCCTATATAAAGGCGCTGAGCCTGGGGCCGCGTATATTGCGGGCGGAAACGGCGGCGCTTGCCGCCCTGGCGAATATACAGGCCTGGCTGGGCGATTGGCAGGAGCAACCTCTGTTTAATAATTAAGGCAAGCACATGATCTTAGAGCGTCTTAAAATCCTGTGGGCCACTGAGAATGATGCGCTGGAAGATTGGTTTGGTAAGCAACGTGCGCAAGCCATGCCGTATCTCACGACTTCCGTGGATTTGCGCCATAGCGGCGTGCGGCTGGTTCCGGTGGATACCAACCTTTACCCGGCAGGATTTAATAATTTATCCGAGAACGCAAAAACACGGGCAGTGCGGCGTCTGGAGGCGTTTTTAGCAGAGCGCTCCGAAGAGATGAAAACAGCGCTTATTATTCCGGAAAATCATACGCGTAATCTGGCTTATCTAGATAATCTGGCCGTGTTGAAACGTTTGCTTGAACGCGCCGGGCTTGACGTGCGTATCGGCACGCTTGGATCGAAGGAAAAACTTGAGCTGATTTCGGCTTCCGGAGCGGCGATTGTAGAAGAGCCATTGCAGCGTAATGGCAATACGCTCTCCACCGTTTCCGGCTTTGTCCCGGATATGGTGATTTTGAACAATGATTTTTCTTCCGGCATCTCCGCGCTCCTTGACGGCATAGCCCAGCCCGTTTTCCCGCCGATGCAGATGGGCTGGTATCGCCGTCGTAAAAGCGCGCATTTTTCCGCCTATAAAGCGCTGGCGGAGCGTTTCTCGGAGGATTTCTCACTCGACTCCTGGTTAATTACACCTGCTTTTCACGCCTGTGGGCAGATTGATTTTAAAGCCCACCAAGGGCTGGATTGCATGGCGCGCGCGATAGATGAAATCATTGCATCGGCACGTATAAAACATCGCCAATATGGCATTACGGAGGATCCTTATGTTTTCGTAAAAGCGGACTCAGGCACCTACGGCATGGGGATTATGAGTGTGCGCGCCGGTTCAGAGATACTGGAGCTGAATAAAAAAGAGCGCAATAAAATGCATGTTATAAAAGAAGGTGCCTATGTGTCGGAGGTGATTTTACAAGAAGGCGTTCCTACCGTAGACCGTGTGGAGGAGCGCCCGGCCGAGCCGATGGTATATCTGCTGGACGGCGTACCGGTGGGGGGCATGTTCCGCGTAAATGGCAATCGGGATGCTTACAGCAATCTTAATGCGGCAGGGATGGAATTTACCGGTATGTGCGATGAGCAGGAAACCGTGCTGGACTACCGCCAACCCGTGGATAATTGTCATTTCGCCGCCTATGGCCTGATTGGGGCATTAGCGGCGTTAGCGGCGGCAAGGGAACGTTATGATCAGGAACGGCGCAACGGAGCGCTTAACATGTTTTAGATAAGGAGAGTCCTGGTATGCGCGTGGTGGAAGTGCTGCTTCCCAACCATCTTCCCCATGGGTTTGATTATCTGGCTCCGGAGGGAATGCAGCTAAAGCCCGGAGATTATGTGCTGGCGCCTTTTGGCCGTCGCCACCTTCCGGGAGTGGTATGGGCTGAAAGCAGCCGCAATACGGATCCTACAAAACTTAAAGCCTTGCTGGAGCATTATGGCCACTTGCCTGCCATGCAACCGGAGTTAAGAGAATTCCTGCAGTGGGTGGCGCGTTACACCCTCTCTCCGCTTGGCGGCGTGCTTAAGATGAGCCTGCCGGTAGCCGATGCATTAAAACCGCCCTCGGGGCGTGAGAAAAAGACTTCGCCAACGGATACGGCGGGTGCCTCGCCGTTTCCGCTTTCTCCTATCCAGCAAGCGGCCGTGGAACAATTGCACGGTAGGCTTCACACAGGATTTTCCGTTACCCTGCTCGACGGCGTGACCGGTTCCGGCAAAACGGAAGTGTATTTTGAGCTAATGGAACTATTGGACAGGCATGTAAGCCGTTCTTCGGAAAGCTGCTCGCCGCAAATTCTTATCCTCCTTCCTGAAATTTCCCTCTCGGTGCAATGGTTGGAGCGGTTTATGCGCCGCTTTGGCAGCGCCGCGCATGTTTGGCATTCTGGCCTGACTGCGGCGCAGCGCAAACATGCCTGGCGCGCGATTGCGCATGGCAAAGCAAATGTGGTGGTAGGAGCAAGGTCAGCGCTTTTCTTGCCTTTTCGGAACTTGCAATTGATTGTTGCGGATGAAGAGCATGATCCTTCCTACAAGCAGGAGGAAGGCGTGATATACCATGCGCGGGATATGGCGGTGGCGCGCGCGCGGCTGGAAAATATTCCGATCGTGCTGGCGTCAGCCACGCCTTCGGTAGAGACGCTGTGGAACGTGCAGCAGGGCAAATACCGGCGTATCGTTTTGCCTGAACGCCATGGCGGCGCCGATTTCGCTGCACCCGAAGTCATTGATATGCGTTCGGCGGCCCTGGAACGCGGGGCGTTTATCTCGGGGCAATTACGTCAGGCGTTGGCGGAGAATTTGCAAATCGGCGACCAGTCGATGCTTTTTCTCAATCGGCGCGGCTATGCGCCGTTGCTTCTTTGCCGCGCTTGCGGCTACCGCTTCCAGTGTCCGCAATGCAGTTCGTGGATGGTGTTGCACCGCAGCAATCCGCGTCTGCAATGCCATCATTGCGGGGCGCAGGAGCCGTTGCCGCGTGAGTGTCCGGGGTGTCGCAAAGAAGATGATTTCCATGCTTGCGGACCTGGAGTGGAGCGTTTAGCGGAAGAAGTGACGGCTTTCTTGCCACAGGCAAGGCTTTCCGTAATCGCCAGCGACGCGCTGGATAAGCCAGAAGATTTACAGATCCGCATTCAAGACATGATGGCAGGGAGAACCGATATTCTCATCGGCACGCAAATGATCGCCAAAGGACACCATTTCAAAAACCTGACACTGGTTGGCGTTGTGGATGCGGATATGAGTTTAGGCGGTGGAGATTTGCGTGCGTCTGAACGCACTTATCAGCTGCTGCACCAATTGTCGGGCCGGGCAGGAAGGGATGTGACAAAACCGGGGCGGGTGCTGATACAGAGTTTCCTGCCTGAACATCCGGTGATTAAGGCCTTGCTCTCGCATGACCGGGATCATTTTATGCAGCAAGAGCTTAATATGCGCCAGGCTTGCCATATGCCTCCCTTTAGCCGTCTTGCGGCTGTTATTTTAGAAGACGTCAAAGAAGAAGCGCTCATCCGCCATGCGCATGCGCTCGTGCTGGCGGCGCCACGGATTGAAGGCATGGAGATTTTAGGGCCGGCGCCGGCGCCGCTTTATCGTTTACGAGGAAAATACCGCTACCGGATCTTAGTGAAGGCCGAGCGCAACTTAAATCTGCAAAATATTATGCAATCCTGGGTAGTTGAGATGAAACATCCCTATGATATGCGCATTAAGATTGACATTGATCCGCAAGGATTCCTATAAGTCGGTGTGGGTTGTATTCCAAAAGGATGGGGCATTGTTATGCTGCAAGAATTTAAAAAATTTATTTCGCGTGGCAATGTAGTAGAGTTGGCGGTGGGTATCATCATCGGGGCGGCGTTTACCGCAATTGTTAATTCCCTGGTCAATGACATTCTCATGCCCCCCATTGGTAAAATGATCGGCGGCATTGATTTCAGCAATTTTTATATCAACCTCTCCGGCGAGCAATATCCTACCCTGGCAGAGGCGAAGAAGGCAGGCGCGGCTACCATTAACTATGGCGTTTTTATTAATGAAGTCGTACGGTTTTTTATCGTGGCTTTTGCCGTGTTCGTTTTAGTGAAGCAAATCAATCGTTTCCAGGCCAAGCAAGCGGAAACTCCCGCGGCGCCGGCGCGTTCAGAAGTGCTGTTAGAAGAAATCAGGGACTTATTAAAGAATAAATAAGGGTTTTGCCCTATCTTCATAGGGTATGAACGAACCGAAAAAAATTAATGAAGAGATGCCGTTCTGGTTGGTGCTCGTGGGCACCATGCCGTTTGTATGCCTTAGCATGGGCATTGCATTCAATTGGTACGAGGACGTTACCCACTCGCTTAATCTTTTACTTAACTATGCGGCGATCATCTTTTCCTTCCTCGGCGGCGTGCATTGGGGGTTGGCGCTGACACACCAGAAAATTAACGCGCGTGTTGCTAATTACATGTTATTGGAGAGTATTTTTGCCTCGCTTTTAGCCTGGGGTATTATGTTTGTGGATGTCATGTACATCCGCCTGCTCATGTTTGCGTTTCTTTACGCTATGATCTGGGGCATCGACAGCTTGTTATTTACCAATAAAATCATCCCCCTATGGTTCTTTACCTTACGCGGCGTTGTCACCCCGATTGTGGTGGTGGCCATGTATGTGGCGTATTTTAGTATTATTTAGGGCGTGTGGCTTAAGCTAAAAACGCCGATCCAGAAGCCGCAAGCGCAATGCATTTAATTTAATGAACCCTTGCGCATCGCGCTGATCGTACACGCTGTCTTCCTCAAAGGTCACGTGCTGCTGGCTGTAGAGACTCACCGGCGAGGAACGGCCTGCCACCGTAACACTGCCTTTGTAGAGTTTTAAGCGCACGCTACCGGTCACATTCACCTGAGAAGCATCAATCAATGCCTGGAGCATCTTGCGTTCCGGCGACCACCAATAGCCGTTATAGATCAGCTCAGCGTAGCGCGGCATTAACTCATCTTTTAAATGCCCTGCCCCGCGATCCAGAGTAAGGGATTCCATGGCGCGGTGGGCGCAAAGTAAGATAGTGCCGCCGGGAGTTTCATAAATTCCGCGCGATTTCATGCCTACATAGCGGTTTTCCACCAGATCCAGCCGGCCAATGCCGTGCTTTCCACCCAGTTCGTTTAACCTGGTTAGCAGCTGAGCCGGAGAAAGTGCCTGGCCATCCACCGCCACTGCATCGCCGCGATCGAACGCCACTTCGATATATTGCGGCGTATCGGGAGCGTTTTCCGGGCTGACGCTACGCTGGAACATATCTTCATCCGGCGCTACGGCAGGGTCTTCCAGCGCTTTTCCTTCATAGGAAATATGGAGCAGGTTCGCATCCGTGGAATATGGAGCTTCGCCGCGTTTATCTTTGGCGATAGGAATCTGGTGCTTTTCTGCATACTCAATAAGTTTAGTGCGGGAGGTTAAATCCCATTCGCGCCAGGGGGCGATGACTTTAATATCCGGTTTCAGCGCGTAGTAGCCCAGCTCAAAGCGCACCTGGTCGTTGCCTTTACCGGTAGCGCCATGAGCCACCGCATCGGCCCCCACTGCCTTGGCAATTTCTATCTGACGCTTGGCAATCAAGGGACGCGCGATGGAGGTGCCGAGTAAATACACGCCCTCATAGAGGGTGTTGGCGCGAAACATCGGGAATACGAAATCGGATACGAATTCCTCACGCAAATCATCAATGTAAATTTCTTTCACACCCATGGATTCGGCTTTTTTGCGAGCCGGCTCCACTTCTTCTCCCTGGCCCAGGTCAGCGGTGAAAGTCACCACCTCGCAGCCATACTGCTCTTGCAGCCAGCGCAGGATAACGGATGTATCCAGTCCACCGGAATAAGCGAGGACAATTTTTCGGATATTCTTTTGCATATTGAATCTCTTTAGTATTATTTCAGCGTTCACTTTGCTTGAAAAGATCGAGTAGCTCGTTCACACGCTCTTCTTTTTCTTTCTTTTTATCCGCAACGGCAATCGCATTTAAGCAGTCTTCCAGCGTATTGCGGAAGATGCGCTGTTCTATGGACCGCAGCGCTGAATGCACGGCTTTGAACTGAATCAACACCTCGTGTAACGTCCGCCCACTTTCCAGCATTTTCTGGATACCTTCTACTTGGCCGTTTACGCGGTTCAGGCGTTTAATTTCATCGCTATGCGGCGCATCACTCCTGGCTTTTTTCTCGGATAAAATCTCCGCCTCTCCTGAAGCGCTTTTTTTGTGCTTACTCTTCTTTTTATTATCTTTCATAGATACCCTAATTCGCCACGCTACACCGGTTCTTGGTATATACCTATCGCACGTCAAGAGCTGGATTTCTTCACAGGCGGATGTATCGCCCACTAATACAGGGAAAAATCTCGAAATATCCATAAGTATTCCGTCGATTTTTCCCTGTATCATTGAACGAAAATCCTTGGAATAAATCCAACTCTTGACGTGCGATAGGTATATTATCAGTTTCCATTAATGGAAATAAGAAATTATCGCGATATGATACGCGATACAGGGCGGCCTCATGAGACTTTTTAATTTCAACTAAAAAAACGGCCTGAAAACCTCAGGCCGAAAAATTGAAGTCCTTGAACTTCACCTCACCCTACGATAAGGCTTACGAAAAACCCCAGACTTGTTCCGCATCAATCCATCCCATAAAATTATGGGACTAAACAATTACTTCGACGAAACCAGTTGTAGGTTGGAACCCATCGACAATCCCTTTAACCCTAACCTGTATACCATGTCCCAGGAATAAAATCGCCAATTTTTCATACGTTGCCTTCGGCA
>CAZRJZ010000055.1:0-7639 GCA_964600465.1 uncultured Rickettsiales bacterium | reverse complement strand
ACGGCGATCACATTTCAGCATTAAGGAAGCAAGAAGATAATCGGGCGAATGGCGATCAAGGCCGGCGGGATATGCGGAAGAGCATATCAGGACGTATTCGCTCCCACTTGCCCCCGTGGCTGGATCACTGTATTGACGTGATTTCCGATGAACGTAAGCGCCGTCCCAACGTACCGATATTCTTTGTTTGCGATAGCGAAATAAACCAAAATAGGCTAGGGAGGAGGCGCCCTGGTAGTGGGCCCGGCGGACCCGGGAAGATAGGCGCATTAACCGCCCGTGGTATATTCCGGGCATTAGAAGATGAGAGGGCTCCCGGTAGTACGAGTGCCCTGCAGGCGTTGGGCTTTGGAGAAAGCGATCGAGAGGACCTCATGGGCCCAAGGGAACCCATGAAGTATACTGGAGCAGTGAAGATGACGCAAAGATCCGGGGAATCTCTACCGCTGACGAGCTTGCAGGAAGAAGAAGGTAAACGCCTTTTTTTAAGGGCAATCGGAGGGCTGGCGCAAACGATACGTTCTAACTACGACCAGCCCAACACGCCGCCGCAGAGCGAAGAAGCGAACGCCAACAGTGCACCCGGCAGTGGACGCATCGCGGCATTCCAGAAGAAACACCAGAACTACAATGCAGGCAACGGTCGTTCCCGGGGATAAAGAAAAGCTTCAAGCTTCCACGCTCACGACCATGCGGTCATTCGCTTTGCGGCGGAACACCACGCGGCCTCCTGCGGTGGCAAAAAGCGTATGATCCACACCCATCCCCACATTATCACCAGGGTAATATTTGGTGCCACGCTGACGCACGATAATATTTCCAGGCGCCACCTCCTGACCGCCGGATTTTTTCAATCCCAATCGTTTACCGGCTGAATCACGGCCGTTGCGGGACGAACCGCCTGCTTTTTTATGTGCCATATCACTGCTCCCTGTACTAAATCCAAACCGGCGCTTATGCCTTGATTTCCGTTACTTTAATTTCCGTCAGGTACTGGCGGTGGCCTTTTTTGCGACGGTAATTATGACGGCGTTTCTTTTTGAAGATAATCACCTTATCGTCACGGAACTGGCGCACGATCTCTGCGAGCACCTTGGCTCCGGATACGAGCGGACTGCCCACTTTCACGGAAGCGCCTTCGCCGGCAGCGAGAACATCCAGGATCTCCACCTTATCCCCAGGATTTCCCTCAATCTTTTCCACTTTAATACGGTCTCCGGCGCCAACCTTATATTGCTTTCCACCGGTCTTAACGACTGCAAACATACTACTAATCCTATGACTTTGAGGGAGAGATGTTTACGGCACGGATCGGCCCTTGTCAATAACGGTTTTTGCCTATATGTATCTGCTTGCCTCGCTTTCACTTAAAGAAAATCGCTCCAAACATCCCCATGAAACGCTTATTTGCCCTCCTTGCCGCCGCCACCGTGCTTACATCCTGCTCAAGGGACTACCCTGGACTGGAAACAGGCGTAGATCCAAAAACCTTCCTTTCTTCACTGGACGGGCCGGAGGTGCCTACCATCGACAAATCGCTGCTTAAAACCGCCAACGAAATGGAGGCGGCGGGTAATTTCAGGTCGGCTTCCCAGATTTATGGGCAGTTGCTGGAAAAAAACCCTGAAAATCCTGCCTATATGCTGAAAATGGCGGAGGTATTGCGCCGCGATAATGACCTGGATAAAGCCCTTGACCTATACGACCGCGCCCTTGCCAAAGACGCCTCCAATACCGCCGCGATGGAAGGTAAGGCGCTGACGTTGCTTGCCAAAGGAAACCCCGATGACGCAGGGGCGCTGCTTGCCCAAGTTCAGGAAAAAGCACCGGATCGCTGGAAAACATTAAACGCCATTGGTATTTTATTTGCCGCACGCGGCAGCCAGACAGACGCCCATTATTACTTTAGCCGTGCGCTGGAGAAAAATCCGGGCAACACAACGCTGCTCAACAATATCGGCCTTCAACACGCCATAGAGCGCGACTATCCCCAAGCCACCGCCAGGTTGCAGGAAGCCGCAGCAAAACTAGGCAGCGACGACTCGTTACGCCGCAATGTGGAGCTAAACCTGGCGCTCGTTTACGGCGTAGCGGGCAGGCTGGACGAAGCGGAGAAAATTGCCAAGAAATACTACTCCGGGGCAGCGTTAAGCACCAATATGGGCCTATACGCTCATTTGGCGGAAGATGATGCCCTGGCCAAGACCTATTTCAACGAAGCGCTCGTGCAGAGTAAAACCTACTATGAACGCGCCTGGAAAAACTTGGACGCTATTAGCACTAACCCCTCGCCTGCCCCCAATGCCGGCAAACGCATTGTGGTAGGGGCGGACGGAGCGGGAGAGAAGCCTGAACCCGCCTGGGTAAAAGCGCTGCGCGCACCGGCGGGAACCCTTCCGGCCTCGCATAACACTGCCGCAAGCGCGCCGGTAACGCCTGTGAAAGAAGGCTTATTCGGAAAACTTTTCAGCAGCGTGCCCCCCGCTGCAACCGCCGCGGGACCGGTTGCGGCAAAAGAGCCGCAACCCACCGCTAAACCGGATGCATCCTCCACTCCCGCCGCCCCGGAAGTACTCGCCACCAGCGACGCGTTAAAAAACTCCGCAGAAGCAACGCCATCCACCCCGGCGCTCACGAAAAATCCTTTTGGCGCAGATACGCCATCCACACCCAAAAACACCCCGTCAGAACCTCAAGCGGCAGCTCCAAAACCGGAAACTTCCACCACGGAAGAGAGTAAGGAAACCGAAGGAGAGGATATCGCCTCCAAAACCGCTAATGGGTTCCAGGCGCTTGGTCGCTGGATTAAAGACGCCGTACCGTAACGGGCAACACCCCAATTCCTAGTCTTTTTTCAAAAAGCAATGCCTGGCTTCCGGGAATGCCCCGGAGCGAACTTCCTGTGCAAAGGCTTTCACCGCTGCCTCTATGGATTGAGCGCCATCCATGTAAGATTTGGCAAAGCGCGGCGGATGCGCAGTCAGACCCAGCACATCGTCAATAACCAGCACCTGACCATCGCAGGCAACGGAAGCGCCAATACCAATGGTTGGTATGGCAACTTCCTGCGTAATGGCGCGCGCCACGTCTTCCCGCGTGCCTTCGATCACCAGCGCAAATGCCCCCGCCCCTGCCACAGCCCTGGCATGAAAGAGGATTTTTTCTGCCGTTTCAGTATCTTTTCCCTGATACTTAAAGCCCCCCATCACATTCATATGCTGGGGCATTAACCCCACATGTCCCATCACCGGAATACCGCGCTGCACCAGAAATGTAATCGTTTCTGCCATTTCTGCACCGCCTTCTATTTTAACGGCTCCACAGCCTGTCTGGGCAATAATTTGCGCAGCGGCAGCAAAGGCCTGAGCAGGACTTTCCTGATAACTGCCAAACGGCATGTCTACCACCACCAGGGCTTTAGACGCAGCGCGCGCCACTGCTTTTCCGTGGGCAATCATTTGAGCGAGAGTCACCTGCAGCGTGTTTTCCAGGCCATAAATGGTCATGCCCAACGAATCGCCTACCAGCAAAATATCCACATGCGGATCCAGCAATCGCGCCTGAGAGGCGGTATACGCCGTTAAGCAAACAATTTTTTCACCACCTTTGCGGACACGAATATCAACGGGAAACATGGCCGTCAGGGCCTCCACGCCCTCCAATCCTACGGATTCCACCGAGAATCCGCTCCAGGAGTCCGCGCCCTGCATCCGCGCCCTGCTCTTCTGGCCGCTGCTCAGGGCTCATGCAAGCACAAATAGTTTCCACTTCTATCCATTTTTTCCCGTCCTCGAGCGCCCACAGGGAAAAGTTTTTTTTAAATGCACCATTTTGAAGGATTTTTCTTACTTCTTCCTCAACCGCACCAATAACGGACAACGTATGCCCATGCTCTTCCAAACGGCCTCGATGGCTATTGCACCCCAAAATAACAATCTCTATCTCCGAATTCCTCGCCACACGGCCAATGGCCGTGTAAAGAATCGCTTTTTTTGTCAGATCTCCAATCATATGGGAGGGATTTTCGCTCACCTTGCGAATTTCTGTAGAGATACTTGGAGCTTGGTCAGGACCCAGGTAGTAACCAAGCCAATCTCGCCACCCAAACGATGATCCGTCATCACCAAAAAAGAATCCATTTTTACTTCTAAGAATCTGATAGATAGCCCGGCATCTAACCGAAAATGAAGAGCCAAAGGGATCGACATCTGCCGGTGAAGCATCAGCCGTTTCTGATTTACCCTCCGTCATCGTTTCCCCCGTAAAAAACACCGCAATAGGCAAAGTATTAATACTTTACCTTTACCAGACTCACCATTCTGCGTCCACAAAAGTTACAAAAGGATAAACGCACCCGCAAAAACTCCTACGTCACCACAGGATAACCGTCATGCGGCAATTATCTGAAAATTAATGCTTTCAGCCCTATAATGGCGCTCAAAACTTCCGTTGATTGATCATCACCATGTTCGGTTATTTACGCGCCTTTTCATTAGTGAGCCTGATTGCCGTATTGCTGATTGCCGGCATGGTGGGGATTTATTTCCGCTCGCTGGCCAGCAAGGATTTAAAAAGCATGGCAGAGCGCGGAAACAGCGTCGTCATAGATAGCTTTGGCGCAACCATCTGGCAGGAACACCGCAAAAAAATACTGGCCAACGCAGGTATCAGCGCAGCTGCGCCGGACGCAGAGCTCATTCGTGAAGCAAAAACTTTTTTTTCCCAGCTTTCCGTTGATTGGGTCATTCTTTATGACATGGCTGGCAACGTGCTATACGCCTCTCTCCCAAGTCCGCAAACGTCCATAGAGATCAATCGTGAAATAGCGGAACTGCGGAACGCAAAAAATCATGTCACCAGCGAGACCATCACACTCACAGCCGATAAAATCCCCGCCATGGCTCCAGCTAGCTTGAAAGCAGAGACACACCTAGTGCGCAGCCTGGTGGCCATGAACGGTCCGCAAGGTCAGGAAGCTTATGCGGAAATCTTCACGGGCGTTACCACGCAGTGGCACAGGTTGCTGCTGTTGCAATGGGTAGCTTCCGGCAGTATTATTACCGTGTTTTTTATCCTCATCTGGATTTTATTACTTACCTCCCGTAAAGCGGAAGAAATTATCGCCCGGCAGCATGAAGCGAACTTAGAGCTGGCGGAAGAAGCCGCAAGCGCACGCGCGGAAACCCAGCAAAAATCCCTGTTCCTGGCCAATATCAGCCATGAGCTGCGCACGCCGCTCAATGCAATTATTGGTTTTTCCGAGATTATTAAAGGCCAGGTCATGGGAGAAGACCCTGCTGCTTATCAAGGCTATATCACCGACATTCATAACTCTGGTGTGCATCTGCTCAGCCTCATTAACGACATTCTTGATTTCTCCAAAGCAGAAGCAGGCAAACTTGAGCTGGAAATATCGGAAGTTAACGCCAACAAAATGATCGCTAACTGCATGCGCCTGGTACTGCCACGCGCGGAATCAGCAGGCGTAACACTTACCGACTCTTTGCCCAAAGAACCCGTGGTGCTGAGCACAGATAGTAAAAAGTTTAAACAGGTAATGCTGAACCTGCTCTCTAATGCGGTTAAATTCACGCCTCAGGGCGGTGAAGTCAAAATTTCAGCCTGGGTTAATATTACCGAAGACAGCTTATCGTTTGAAGTTAAAGACACCGGCATCGGCATTGCGCCCAAAGACATCTCCCGCGCTATGGCGCCATTTGGCCAGGTAGACAATGCGTTAAGCCGTAAATACGAAGGCACGGGCCTGGGATTGCCGCTTACCAAGAAATTCGTGGAATTGATGGGTGGAAAATTTATGATCACCAGCGACATTGGCAAGGGCACTACTATCCAGTTCACCCTGCCACGTGAATTCCGCGCCACCGGCGAAGTGCCGGTAAAAATCTTGAATTAGATCACCCCGCTTCAAAAGCACTAATGCCCGTGATGGCTCTGCCTAAAATGAGAGCATGAATATCATGCGTGCCTTCATAGGTGTTGACGCTTTCTAAATTAAGCAAATGGCGAATCACATGGTATTCGTCCGAAATACCGTTTCCACCATGCATATCACGGCTTGTACGCGCTATTTCGAGGGCTTTCCCCGCGGAGTTACGCTTAATCAGCGAGATCATCTCCGGACATGACGTGCCTTCATCCATCAAGCGCCCTACACGCAGACAAGCCTGCAGGCCCAGGGTAATTTCTACCATCATATCCGCAAGTTTCTTCTGAATTAGCTGATGGGAAGCCAGTGGATTGCCAAACTGTTTACGCTCCAGCGTGTAGTTGCGCGCCGCCGCATAGCAGAACTCCGCCGCCCCAAGCGCACCCCAGCCAATGCCGTAACGCGCTTTATTCAAGCAGGAAAAAGGCCCTTTCAACCCCGTAGCGCCGGGAAGCATCGCGCTTTGCGGCACTTCCACATCCTGCAGCATGATGCCGCCGGTTGCCGAGGCGCGCAGGGAGAATTTCCCTTCAATCTTAGGCGCGCTCAGGCCTTTCATGGATTTCTCCAGGATGAACCCTTTTACCGCCCCATCTTCTGCGCCGGGCAAACCAAATACTTTTGCCCACACAATAAAAACATCCGCCACCGGCGAGTTTGTAATCCACATCTTAGAGCCGTTTAAAACAAACGTGCCTCCTTTGAAATCCGCCCGTGTTTTCATTCCGCCGGGATCTGATCCATGATCCGGCTCAGTCAGGCCAAAACACCCGATTAGCTCCCCCCGCGCAAGCTTCGGCAGGTACTGCTCTTTCTGAGACTCTGAGCCGAACGCATCAATGGGATGCATCACCAGAGCCGATTGCACCGAAAGCGCCGAACGGTAGCCGGAATCCACCCACTCCACTTCCCGGCAAATAAGACCGGAAGCAACGTGGCTTAAGCCAGCGCAACCATACCCTTTAATCGTGACCCCGAACAGACCAAGTTCGCCCATTTCGCGCATGATTTCCACATCGAAGCGCTCATGCCGATTCGCCTCCAGCACGCGCGGCATTAATTTCTCACGCGCATAAGCGCGCGTGGAATCTTGCGCCATGCGCTCGTCTTCCGTGAGTTGCTCTGCAAGCAAAAGCGAATCTTCCCAATCGAATGCCATCGGACTTTCCTCCTTTATTAACGGATCAATCTGTGCCATGCCGTACGCATAAAGGCAACGATTTCACGTATGATTTAAACACAATCTCCTTGGCTATGCCCCGTTGTGGTGCTACAAAGGCATCGGATATGTTGGCTTCGCGTAATTGTTTTTGTGTCACTCTGCTTGCGACTTTTTTTCGAATACCAAAAATAAACAAAGGGAGATTTTTCCATGACGATCAACCTGCATTTGCCCATGAAAAGCGATTTGCTGAAACCTACCATCACGGTAGTTGGCGTGGGCGGCGCAGGCGGGAACGCCGTGAATAACATGATCAACGCGCACCTGGAAGGCGTGACGTTTGTGGTCGCCAATACCGATGCGCAGGCGCTTGATCATTCGCTTGCAGAATCCACCATTCAATTAGGCGCGGGCATCACCAAGGGCCTGGGCGCCGGCGCTAATCCGCAAGTGGGCAAAGCAGCGGCGGAAGAAGTGGCAGAAGAGGTCTTGTCCCACATTGAAGGCAGCAACATGGTCTTCATTACCGC
>CAZRJZ010000054.1:0-7785 GCA_964600465.1 uncultured Rickettsiales bacterium | reverse complement strand
TCATGCAGCCGACACATGGTATAGGCGGCTTACCATACCGTACTGCCGCAGAGGCCTTGCGCAACTTGCCTACTCCAGGCACTAACTCTGCTGTTCCCAACCATATTGGCCGTGAACATAGCGACAGAATCGTTGAGCGATACCTGAACCTAGCATTCGGTGAGCGTGACCCCAAAACACGCATCAATAAATTGCACCCGTCACGACCGAGCTTTACCATTATCGTTGGATCAGATAATGGCGGCGGCAAAGGCCATGTTCATCCTTTTTCACCGCGAGAAGTAACCCCCAGAGAGTCCGCAAGAATGCAGACATTTCCAGATTGGTGGGAGTTTTATGGAACTGGCCGTCATGTAATCAGGCAGGTTGGAAATGCAGTTCCACCACTTTTCGCGGCCATTCTTGCCGAACATGTAAAAAAGCACATTTTTTTGGCATCAAAAAAGAAAAGCTATGAGCAACTTGTGGATATTCTTGGGCTTGATTATCTCAAAAATGATGAGGATGCGGCTGTTACATGATAACCGACCTTTTCAGCCACAAAATCCATTCTAGCGGCAATGAATGGCCAGATAAATTAGCTGAATTGGCGGCAATCTTTGCAGAGTTCGATGGTCAGCTATTCGATAGAGACGCATTTGAACAGAGGTTGCAACGAATAAGCCCTCGTGCTTCATATTTTGCGCGCGCAGCAGAAGAAGGCAGTGAAAATGGCCGTCTTGATGTGTCAAAATTCAGAGATGAGATAAGTGCTTATCCTGCATATCTTGGACTTTACTTTCTGGAACAATCAGCAGGTGGCTGGGTGGTCAGACTGAGCCAGACAGCAAAACGTTTTCTTGTTCGTGAAGAACCTGATGTAGGCGCTTTTCTTCGTTTGCAGTTGCCGCTTTTCCAATATCCTAATGCAATGGGCGCAGCATATCGCAGTTTTACAAACACCCTGCGAATTCAAGCAAACACCCGTGATAGAACTTTGGATTTTATCCAGAAGGGCATCCATTTTTCACCCGTCAGGCTTATTGCCGTTGCTTTGAAAGCAGACGCTATGTTAAGGGGGTGCGATATTTTAGACGCAAGCATCACCTTCGATGAAATTTTTGGTTTGGCTAATGCTGGGAATATCAACACCCACGCATTGCCGCCTGTTGATGCGGTGAGATCAACTCTCCAAGAAATAAGGGCTGGGCAAGCTTCTGTTCCAGAAAAATATGAAAGCCGTTTTCACACATTGAAGCACATGGAGCTTTTTGTATTGGAGCGAGGCACAGTAAAGCTGCGAGAGGCGGTTAACCTGCTTGATGGCCAGCAAATTGTGTCGCAACTGGAAGCCATAGCGCAGATAGATTTGCAATTTTCCGCGTTTGATAACTGCCAGAATAGCGAAGATATAGAGCAGGTTATCGCAACAGGTGATTGGGGACGTTTCTTTGATGGTGTACGTGTTTTACCATCTGAAATTGTTGAAATTCTAACAAACGACCATGCGCTTGAAGCTATCGAGACACTTGAATTAACCGCGCCTCAGCAGCCAAATTTTGCGCCACGGCCAACGGCTGAGATTTACCCGTTGAAAGAGCGCTCTAACTCACCGCCACCCGTTCGCGCATATGACAGGCGAAGAGATGTAGCGGATCCAGAACTTACAAGAATCAAACGCCAGCGGCGTAATTTGACGCATAAGGAAATGATTGATAAGATGGACGTGTGGCTTCGTCAGCTTGGTGCGTTGCCTAAAGAGAATGACCATATCGACTTGTATGCAAAAATTCCCGGTGATGGGTCATTTATATTCGAGATGAAAAGCGGTGGAGATAGCTTTTTTGAGCAGATTCGTAAGGGATTAAGTCAGCTTTATGAATACCGCTACCGGTACAAATCTGTTATCAATGATGAGCATATTTCTCTTTGTCTGGTTTTGCCTCATTCGCCAGATGCGTTGCCGTGGATCACTGACTACCTATGCAATGATAGGCAAATAAACATATGCTGGTTCGATGATGATGGGCAATTAGGCTGGCCGCAAGAGTGCGCAAGCAATATGGAATTGCTCAGGCTTTCTGCTTAATAGCGGCTTCATATTGAGCATGGAATCAAAATACTGCGCCAATATTTTTTCCGGATCTCCTTTGAAATCTCCATAATTGTAGATGAAGCGTGCCTGATTTCCACCCACCTGCGCGCGGCTGGATAAATTTTTAATCGCTTTGATTTTGGCAATCTGCAATGGGCCGTCAAGTTTTTGAAATTCGTAATATTGGAATTCACTCAATACGCCTCCGCCGCAGCTTTATCTGCGGGGATATAAGGAATCAGACCTTTCTCGTACGCTTGTTTTTGTATTTCGTAAGGCAGCGTGCGGATATCGTGAATAAAGCCGTTCACCGTTACAAACCAGAGCATAGGGTTGGAATCCTGAGTCGATTGCAACATCCATTCTGGACTCCCCATGATATCCATATTCAGCGCATTTCTTATCGCTTGCGCCTTGGTTCCGGCATTGCTTTTAGATACTCCAAAAAATGCCTGTATTGTTTGCGCGCTGGTATAAAGCGGGTTGGATTTATCAAACATCCAGTTCACATGCCCAAGCGCTTGCACGATACCGCATGCCCAACTCTCAATTTTACCGCTCATCAGCGGAGATGGGCGCTTGCGGCACAAAGCAGCAGCGGCATTGCGGCAAAGCTCTGCATACTCGGTGCTTAAGCGCTCCTTGCAAAATGCATCCGTCAACTTTGTAACGGCAGCATAATGAGTCGTCATATTTTTTGGTATGCGTGCGTCTGTCATAGCGGAACCCGGTGTAATATTCATGTGCATAAAAACAAGGGGAAAACGACAGAAAGAAGGTAAATTCAATCATCAACAATCTCTCATACTAATTCGCAATCAATATATTGATTGCGTTACGCTGGCTTGCGCCGCGCAAAACCGCCGCTTTCGGCGACGGTTTTGAATACCATTTCTTGATGTATTGATCGGCAAATGGTATCACTGGCGTTGATCTCAAACAACCCTCATCAGTGCTGCCATGCGTTGTGATGCTTGGGTAGTAGGATTTATGAGCGAACAGCACTGTGCCTGGGATAGTTACGCCAGCCCAAAGAGCCTGCGCTGGTCATCCCAGATAAAGCTTGCTTTCTGAATGTCGGTATATTTATGGACGGATTAATAGAAGCGCTATTGCTTATACGTCACGCGCTTTGCCGCCGCTATAATGTCGTTCACATGAGGAAGCGCGAGTTTTTCTAAATTCGCCGCATAAGGCAGCGGCACATCGGCGCCGTGGACACGCGCAACGGGCGCGTCCAGATAATCGAACGCCCGTTCCATCATAATAGCGGCGATTTCCGAACCAATTCCCGCTGCCGGCCATCCTTCTTCCACCGAAACCAGACGGTTGGTTTTTTTAACCGACGCGACAATAGTTTCTGCATCCAAAGGCCGCAAGCTGCGCAGATCGATCACTTCGGCGTCAATGCCTTCTTCGGCTAATTGGTCGGCGGCCTTTAAAGCGTGCCCGACCATGATGGAAAAGGCCGTAATGGTAACGTCCGCTCCTTCCCTCAACACGGCAGCCTTGCCGATGGGAACGGTATAATCGGTATCATCGGGAACATCGAAGTTCTGGCCATAGAGTAATTCGTTTTCCAAAAAAATCACCGGATTGGGATCGCGAATGGCGGATTTCAGCAATCCCTTGGCATCTGCCGCCGAATACGGCGCTATTACCTTTAAACCAGGAATATGCGCATACCATGAAGCATAACACTGTGAATGCTGCGCGCCCACGCGTGAAGCTGCGCCGTTTGGCCCTCTAAACACGATCGGGCATTGAATCTGCCCCCCCGACATGTAGCGCGTTTTAGCCGCTGAGTTGATAATCTGGTCGATCGCCTGCATACCGAAATTCCAGGTCATGAATTCAACAATGGGTTTCAGCCCCATCATAGACGCCCCAACGCCAAGGCCTGCGAAACCATGTTCGGTAATGGGCGTATCCACCACCCGCTTGGCCCCAAATTCCTGCAGTAAATTCTGGCTCACCTTGTAAGCGCCCTGATATTCCGCCACCTCCTCACCCATTAAGAACACATTGGGGTCGGCGCGCATTTCTTCGGCCATAGCATCTCTTAAGGCTTCACGTACGGTTTGTTGGGGCATAAAAAATCTCCTCCTAAATTCAATTCCGTCACCATACTGCGCGTTTGCAATGTTTCAAGATATTCCAACCATCGCTGCAAAATAGCTTCGCGTAGCGTAAGTGGAATTTTTTAATCCCCCTCACCCATTTTCAGCGCCGATAAGAAGGCGCTCTGGGGGATATTCACATTCCCGATCTCACGCATTTTCTTTTTTCCCTTTTTTTGCTTATCGAGCAGCTTCCGCTTGCGGCTGATATCGCCGCCGTAGCATTTGGCAAGCACGTCTTTGCGTAGTGCCGAGATGGTTTCACGCGCAATAATCTTGCCACCGATCGCGGCTTGAATAGGGATAGCGAAAAGGTGCTTCGGGATTAAATCTTTTAGTCGCTTACATAAAGCACGCCCCCTGAAATCGGCCTGGGAGCGGTGAACAATAAGTGCCAACGCATCCACCGGCTCACCGTTTACTAGAATATTCAGGCGCACCAGGTCGGACTCATTATATCCGTCCATTTCGTAATCAAAGCTGGCATAGCCTTTGCTGCAGGATTTAAGACGATCATAGAAATCAAAAACCACCTCGTTCAGCGGCAAACGATATTCCACCATGGCGCGGTTTCCTACATAGGTCAGGTTCTGCTGCACACCGCGTTTTTCCGTGCAAAGGGCAAGAATATTCCCCAGATAATCGTCCGGCGTCATGATCGTGGCTTTAATCCAGGGTTCTTCGATATATTCAATGCGCGTAACGTCCGGCATATCGTTGGGATTGTGTAACTCCAGTTTCTGACCGTTGGAGAGCGTAATTTTATAGACCACGCTCGGCGCGGTCGTGATAAGATCGAGGTCAAACTCACGCTCCAGCCGTTCCTGCACAATCTCCAGATGCAGCATACCTAAGAAACCGCAGCGGAAACCAAATCCGAGCGCGGTTGAGCTTTCCGTTTCGAACTCAAAGCTTGCATCGTTCAAATGCAGCTTGCCGAGACTATCTTTCAAATGCTCGAAATCGGAGGCATCCACGGGGTAGAGTCCACAAAATACCACCGCTTGGGAAGGCTTAAAGCCCGGAAGCGGCTCTAACGTTGGTTTTCTGTCATCGGTGATAGTGTCGCCAATGCTGCAATCAGCCACTTGTTTAATGCCGGTGATAATGTATCCCACCTCCCCTGGTCCAAGGGCTGCAACAGGCGTCTTTTTAGGGGAAAACACGCCCACTTGTTCCACCATATGCGCAGCTCCTGCCGCCATAAAACGGATCTTCATGCCTTTTTGAATAACGCCCGCAAAGACCCGCACCAGAATCACCACGCCAAGATAGGAGTCATACCAGCTATCGACCAGCAGGGATTTCAAGGGAAGTTCGGATGGATTAGAAGGAGTAGACATTTTGATAATTAGCCAGTTTTATCTTTAGTAAATTCATTTTATAAAGTAACTTATTTATAATTTCTAAGGAAAAGTATAAGACTTTACCTCCTAAAAGTCACAATTATATGATCTTCCGAAAGGCACATATCCGCCACCTTCACTCCACGCCGCTTTGCAACCTCTACAAACCAATCAGGGAAGAAGCGCTGGCAGTCTACCGGATGGCGGTGATACTGGAATCCCGGCATAACGGTATAGAGTACCAAGCTTCCACCGGCGTTAAGCAGCGTTATTAAATCACAAACGTGCCGGTAGGGGTCAATCAGATGCTCAATAATGGCATGAGAAACAATCACGTCAAAGCTCCCCATTTCGGGCGGCGGCCGCTCAAAATTCCAATCATAATGCGCCGTTTCATCCAGCCCGGCAATAATAATGCGCTCTTCACTCACACTCAGCAATGCACTATACGCGGAAAGCGCGGAGATATTTTCTCCCGCCAGCAAGACACGAAGACCGGAAAGGCCTGCAAATGATTTTAGCGCCAAAGCCACTGGGCCAATAATCAAACCGCTTTCATTATTCCCAATCGCAATATTGTGCTTTCTCCAATCGGATTCATAACGGATAAACGGATAATGCGCGTTAAACGCCTGCGCATAATCGGCTCGCAGCCGCGCTCTTGCAACTTTCTTGCCCACAAACCTTGAGAAATACGCGCGGAAATTTAATATGCCGGTACTAGCCATAACAGCCCATGGCTAGCTCATAGGAGAGCGCTTATCAAGCGGTATCGTCAAATAACTCGCGGAGGCGGAAGACGGTTTATAATCGCCTCCAGCACATCCTTGATACCGATTCCGGTTTTAGCCGAAATCAGCACGGCATCCGAAGCGTCAATCCCGATCACATCTTCGATTTGCGCTTTTACGCGCTCTACATCCGCCGCCGGGAGATCTATTTTATTGAGCACCGGCACAATTTCGTGGTCTGCCTCCATGGCCTTATAAACATTAGCCAATGTTTGCGCTTCTACGCCCTGGCTGGCGTCTACCACCAGAAGCGATCCTTCGCAGGCCGCCAGGCAGCGGCTTACTTCATACGCAAAATCCACGTGGCCCGGAGTGTCCATCAAATTCAGGATATAGGTTTCTCCATTGTCGGCCTTATATGTTAAACGCACCGTTTGTGCCTTAATGGTAATGCCACGCTCCTTTTCAATATCCATGGAATCAAGGACTTGCGCCGTCATTTCGCGACTCTCCAGCGCGCCGCAATACTCAATCAAGCGGTCCGCCAGCGTGGACTTTCCATGATCAATGTGGGCGATAATAGAGAAATTGCGTATATGGGAGAGTTCCGTCATAAGCCTTTGAGATAGTAATTACCATTTGTTTTGTAAGTTGCAAACGGGCACCATAGCCAAAAAATCGGAGCGATCCACGGTTTTTTTGCTATTTTCATAGGCAGGATCCGTTCTTTCTCTTGTGCGCCCTTGCACAAATAGCCTGGCAGAGCTATGCTCCCACGCTTCATTGTTTAAGTGATACGTTATGAATAAAAAGCCCTACCCAGATGTGAGCCCCAATCCAGATTTTCCTGCAATAGAGCGGGAAATATTGGACTTCTGGCGTGAAAGCAAGGCTTTCCAGACCTCCGTGAGCAGCCGGCCGGCGCGTACATTCGATGAAAAAAACAATGCTTTCATTTTCTATGACGGCCCGCCCTTTGCCAACGGCCTTCCACATTACGGGCATTTGCTCACCGGTTTCGTTAAAGACCTCTTCGCGCGCTACCAGACCATGAAAGGCAAACGGGTAGAGCGCCGTTTCGGCTGGGACTGCCATGGCTTGCCCGCTGAAATGGGCGCCGAAAAGGAGTTAAATATCTCCGGACGCCAGCAGATTATGGCGTATGGGATTGATAAATTTAATGATCATTGCCGCCAAAGCGTGATGAAATACCGCAATGAGTGGGAATATTACGTAACGCGCCAGGCGCGCTGGGTGGACTTCGCCGGGGACTACAAAACCATGGACACCGGCTATATGGAATCGGTGCTCTGGGCGTTTAAGCAACTCTATGATAAAGGATTAATCTACGAAGCGCATCGCGTTATGCCGTATTCGTGGGCGGCGGAAACGCCGCTTTCCAACTTTGAGACAAGGCTTGATAACGCTTACCGCGAGCGCGAGGATAAGGCGATAACGGTGGCATTTGAGCTAAAGGAAAAACCTCCAGGTGCACCGGAGGCGCAGAAATATTA
>CAZRJZ010000053.1:5875-7810 GCA_964600465.1 uncultured Rickettsiales bacterium | reverse complement strand
GCGCGGCGCAGCCAGCGTAACGCAATCAATATATTGATTGCGAATTAGTATTATAGCCTTATTACAGACCCGAAAAGTAGCCGATTTCGCCTTATTACAGCGTAGCGACGAAACAAACAAATTCTGATTTTTAAGAAGAAAAATGGTGGGGGCTGGTAGATACATTCAGAACCAACCGTGGCAGACGTATAGAGATTTTGACGCTACCTTACAACCACTTGATAAATAAAGCAGGCTAATCTTGGCTCGCTTCATCCTCCAGAAGAATTTGCATCATTTTTTCTGGTCTGTTGAGGAAATTGTGAGTGATTTTATAATGCTCTGTTTCTTTGTACGGGACGTGCTCTAAAACGCCCTCATAAAACTGGTAAATTTTTGCATTAGGATATGCAAGAAGAATAGGAGAGTGTGTTGCAATGATAAATTGCGATTCTTGATTTACGAGCTGATGAATGCGCGTAAGAGCTTGCAGTTGTCTTGCTGGAGAAAGTGCTGCTTCAGGTTCGTCAAGAATATAGAATCCATTGCCACGCAGTTTATTTGATAACAATGCCATAAAGCTTTCTCCATGCGATTGTTCATGTAAAGATTTGCCCCCGTAGCTATCTAAATAGCCGACGTTATCCATATAGGTAGCAACATTGTAAAAACTTTCAGCCCTCAAAAAATATCCATCCTTTGGTGTTTTATAACTTTTGGAAGGGCGAAGGTGCTTGTGCAAATCTGAATGTGTCGCGGCCGTAGAAAATAACGTGTTTTTATTACCTCCTTCGGGATTGAATCGCATCAAAACGGCAATAGCCTCTATCAGTGTAGATTTTCCAGAACCATTTTCTCCGACAAAAAACGTAACATCGGGATGGAAAAAAATCTCGTTCAGATTTTGGATGATTGGCAAACAAAAAGGATATTCATCTCGATTGGGAATCGTTTCTTGCAGCAGGCTGATCTTTTGTAAATAAGGCTTTGCTTCTAGATGCATATCGGAGTCATGGGTTCGAAAATGTGGAATGGGTGCACGGAATTTATACGCAATATCAATCTATTGCAAGATGGTGGGGGGAGAGGGATTTGAACCCCCGGCCAAGGCGTTATGAGCGCCCTGCTCTAACCGCTGAGCTATCCCCCCTATGTCAGGTAAAGATAAAGGCCTGATTTGCGGATTTCCAGTACTTTTCACCCTGAAAAGCGATTACGAGAAATGCGCGTCGCTGAGTCTGCCATTCATATATACTATGAAAAGTCAAGGTTTAGTAGCATCCAAGCGATAATATGGCTACTTGAAAGTTTGAATTATCATCCGTAACGGTAGAGGCGTTCACCCTCGCGCTTGAGCCAATTGCGCTGGCGCTTATATTCAGGGCACAATAATGCCACGATCGTCCAGAAGTGTTCGGAATGGTTCATTTCCTGTAAATGCGCCACCTCATGCGCGACCAGGTAATCCAATACAGCATAGGGGGCAAAAACCATGCGCCAGGAAAAGGTGATATCGCCGCCTGGGCTGCAACTGCCCCAGCGTGAGGTGGTATCTTTTAAGGTAATCGAACGCACATGCCTGCCGATACGCTGAGATTTTTCTTTTGTCAGATAACTGACTTCATGCAGCAATGCTGTCTTAAGCACTTCACGTATCCGTCTTTCGAATCCCGCTTTATCGCCTGGAACATAGATAACGCCTCCTTCCATGCGTGCAAGGCCGCGTTGTGCATCGATCTTTTTTATCAGATGCGGATTGCCAAACACGGGAATCAGCGCTCCATCTAAAAAGCGGATGCGCGCACCCTGGCGCGTTATTTGTGAAAGCAGCCACTGTTCCCTGGATTGCGCAAAGCACAGCCCGTCTTTTAACGAGGCGCGTTTGGGCAATGTGAGCAAAATATCCTCTTTAACCGGCCTGTAACGCAACGAATACCGGTGGGCATTGGCATGGCG
>CAZRJZ010000053.1:4943-5865 GCA_964600465.1 uncultured Rickettsiales bacterium | reverse complement strand
GACGGTGAGGGTTACTTCGTTCCCGGCAATAAGCATATATGGCGGAGTGGGTAAGCGGACAGCCATGGAGCGCGTTTAAAATGATTGCGAAAAGGCAGTGGATGATTATGGTTAATGCTTATGGCATTTCCTGTCGCATTTATCCAGCGTTTGCGTGAACGCTGCCCTTTGCCTGAAGTCATCGGCCGCCGTTTGCAGTTGCGCAAATCCGGGCGCGAATGGGTAGCGTGCTGCCCGTTTCATGGTGAAAAGACGGGGTCTTTCCGTGTCTATATCGACCATTATCACTGCTATGGTTGTGGCGCACATGGCGATGTATTTGAATTTATCAAGCAGTTTGATCGCTTAACTTATCCGGAAGCAGTAGAGAAACTGGCGAAAGAAGTGGGTCTTCCCATGCCGGAGTTTACGCCTGCGCAGGCGCTTAAGGCGCAAACGCAACGCTCTCTTTATGCGGTGATGGAAGCCAGTGCGCGCTATTACGAGCGTGCCCTGCTCAGCGAAATAGGATTGCCGGCGCGGGATTATTTAGAGCGCCGGGGAATCACGCCTGAAACGCAAAAACGTTTTCGTCTTGGTTATGCGCCCGATCTGCGCGACGGCCTAAAACGTGCCTTGGCTACCAATCATATTTCCGAGCCACAAATGATTGAAGCCGGATTGCTGGCCGTTTCGGAACAAGGGAGCAGTTACGATCGGTTCCGCGGCCGATTAATGTTCCCCATATGTGACGCCAGCGGGAAAGTGATTGCTTTTGGCGGACGCATTCTCGCATCCGGCGATAGGAACAAGCAGGTAGCAAAATACCTGAACTCGCCGGAAACTCCCCTATTTAAAAAAGGCGATAATATTTACAACATCCACCTTGCTGCTACGCCGGCACGCTCCCTGGGCAGCATTGTGCTGATGGAAGGCTACATGT
>CAZRJZ010000053.1:0-4933 GCA_964600465.1 uncultured Rickettsiales bacterium | reverse complement strand
CTCGGCACGGCCATTACCACCGAGCAGCTGCGCCGCTTGTGGCATTATTCCGATAGCCCGATTCTGTGCATGGATGGAGACATTGCAGGCTTAAGAGCCTCCTTACGCGCAGCGGAATTAGCGCTGCCCTTGCTGGTATCCGGCAAATCTTTACGGTTTACCTTGCTGCCTGCAGGCGAAGATCCCGATAGTCTGATTATCAAGCATGGCCTTGCGTATGTGGAAAATTTGCTGATGCAGGCGAAAGATATCTACGAAATTCTATGGCAGGCGGCGGCGCGGGAATATTCGGGCCGTTCCCCTTCCGCGCGTTCGGGGCTGGAGAAAAAAGCGATGGAATATGCCGCTTTAATTCAGGATCCTGTTTTGCGAGGCCATGCGCGCAGTTTCTTTAAGGAAAAATTATGGGAGCGGCCTAAAAAATCCGGCGTAACGCCTCAAGCGCCATCTTCCGCCGCTTTACGCTCTCCGGAATCGAGCGATGTCGACAGGCAAGCGCTTAAGCTATTATTGCAGCATCCGGCGCTGTTACATGATCCAAATGCGGAAGCCGTGCTAATGAGCATCGATTCCCGATTAAACGAAGAATCGCAGCTGCAGGCATGCCTGCTTGAATTTATTCATACCGACAGTGCGGATACGCCGCTGTTTGATTTTTTGCGGCAGCAGGGGGTGGGGGAATATGCAGCTAGGTTGCTGGCGCTACCTGCCCATGGGATGGACGATGTGCAAAAGGCAAGAAAGTGGCTGCAAAATCTCCACGACGGTCTTTATGTGCGGACGCTGGAAGAGGAATACCGGCGTCTGGAGCATGAATGTCAGGGGGAGGGGATGGATTCCGCTTATCCGAGACTGCTGGCGCTGCAGCAGGAGATTCAGCAGCACCATACGCGGCGGATGCTCGCTTTCTTAGAGGAGTGAGAAACCACAAAAAAAATCATCCTTGCGCGAAAGCGCCCATAATTTTATATACCTACCGCATGTCAAGAGCTGCTTTTCTTCACAGAGGATGTATCGCCCACTAATAGAGTAAAAAATCTTGAGATATCCATAAGTATCTCGTCGATTTTTCCCCTGTATTATTGAACGAGATCCTTGGAATAAATCCAACTCTTGATGTGCGGTAGGTATAGCACAGGCTCTGCTTGGCATTCTTTTTTTAAGTCTAGACGAAAATGCGCGTTTCCATTTCTTCCGCGGCACGTTGCCGGGCGGTCTTTTACCTGTGCTGCGCCTTACTGGCAGCCGCCGCTTTTTATTTCACCATTGCGGAGGCGTTATTCGCCTGGTTTTTTCCCGACGAGGTGAATGCCACCAACATCGTGGCCCGGAACGGCTTCTTCGGCTGCATATATCATTATTATTGGTTCACTACCATCAATCGCCTGACTTCCGCCGCAGGCGTTTGCCTGATGGCAAAGCCAAGCATCATGTTCGACAGCCCCTGGATCGGGTGGGTGATTGCTCGATTTTTAGGCTATATTGCGGCACCCTCATCGCTGGCATTCTTATTGAAAAAAACGTTTGACCTGCCAGTGGTTTTGAGCGCAGCCCTGGCGTTTTTCATCTGCACCGCGGCCTTTTACATTATCTCGGATTCGGCGTTTTACATGTTTGGGTTGGATTTGGCTATCTATGCCTTTTCAGCCGCTACATTTTTTATGCTTATTCCGCTGGCCGAGCGGATGGCGGATGGCGCGAAAAATTTTGGTTTATTTTGCGTATTCTTTGCCCTTAATTTGAACAGCCATGAGGTATTTCTGGCAATCAGCGCTTTGTTTATTCCTTACTATTTCTTATATCATTACATCCCCTCTCAGCGGGTTGTCTGGAGTATTCCGCTGGGAATTATTTTAAAAAGAGCCTGCACTGATAAAAAGCTGCTCATTCTGCTTGCGATCTACGCGATAAGCGCATCATTCACGCTTTTAGCGCCCGGCGTTGCTATGCGGCAGCAGGTGTGGCCGTCTTCCGGCCGCTTCTTGGAGGGGGTATTGTACGTCGTCTTTGCCTCTGAGGAAGTATTATTTTTCATTTGCAGGGCTTACGTCTTGGTCATTATTCTCTTTGCCCTCGGATTCTGTGTTCGGCTCCAGATTCCTGACAGATTTAAAATCACGAGCTTTGGCATATGGGCCTTGATACTTCTGGCTCCGCTTGCGTATTTGGGGATCACTGCGTTTCTCATCGGTATTACGCCGAGCTTATGGGTGGGGGGAATGCGGCCAGAAATGTTTCAGATTACGAGCCGCCTATTGACGGATCATGCGGGGGTGGCCTTTTTAGCGAAGTTTGGGGGGCTTGCCATCCGGCAAAATCTTTTCCTCTATGTGGGGCTTTTGCTGGATGTGTTTTTATTAGGTTTTATATGCGCCGGCCGGTTTTCTAAAGCCTCTACGGCGCGCCGCTCATCGCTCTATCTATCGCTCGGCGGAGCGGTGCTGGCAATGGCGCTATTGCATCCGGACGGCAGGGGAGCGCTCGCTATGGGAGGGAGCTTGTTCCATGCCAGAGAAGAAAAATCGCCTACCGGAAGCGTTATGCAAACGCTCTTTCCTCAATCCAATGCAGTGCGCTATTTGGAGCGGGGGCTTTATACGCGTAACAAAATCCCCGGGTATGATCTGGCGCTCGAAGGCATGCGTCTGGATCAATATTTTTTAGCGCATCGCAATAAAGTAATAGAGTCAGGCGTCCAGGACGATCTAAAGCGTTTAATAACAGAGCCATACAAGGTTTATTTCAACACTCCCTGGCCGGAAATTATAGAAAAGCAGTATGGGATAAAGCCGCCCGTTGAAGACTGCGCCGAATTTGCGATCCTCCCTGCGGATGGGGCGGTATGCCAGTATACCAAAGGAAACGAAAGTGCATTTAGCGATCTAAAAACCACCTCCCCTCAGCCGATAACGCTAAGCATGGCCCATGGCGCTGAGTTGAAATCGAAAGAATCGGGCTGCGCCGTGTTGGAAGAAACGGCTGGTGTCGGTGAACATTACGCCGCCGCGTCCGTAGTGCTTGCAAAAGGACTCAATTATTTCGTTGCGGAAACCTTGCCGGGGGATGCGGACATCTTTCTGTATTTTATCGGAGATAAGGCCTCAACCCAATTCTTCTGGAGAATGCATCAGGAGGTTAATCCACATAAAACGGGATGGCTCCACAATGCTACAGAGGCGAATTTTACCCCACTATTTAGTCAGATAGAAAATGCCCCCACCAGGCAGCGGATTAAAATTGTGATTGATAGCGCGAAAGATCAGACTATCCAGCTGCGCTGGCAACATGCGCGCCAGGATATAGGGTCTGTCTATGAGGGGGATCGGAATAAAAAATCGGCCATATGCGGTGTCTACATGGGGCGCATGTTGCCAGAATCGCAGCGCTTTGAGTCTTTGTCCGGGAAAAAACCCTTGCGCAGACCTGGTGTCTGATGAATAGTTTCCGCGTGCTACTAACCTGTTTGCCGGACTTTGCATCGCCCAAGCCCCGTAGATGATCTCAATGAGCCGGTGAACTAATTGAATGCGTTATGAATTTACTGCAGATCTATGAACCCGGTCAAACGCCGGCGCCGCATGCCTCTGAATCAAATGTGGCGGTGGGGATTGACTTGGGCACCACCCATTCAGTTGTGGCATATTCCAGCAACGGCCATGCTGACGTGCTGCGCAACACGCACGGCCATGCGCTTTTGCCTTCCGTAGTCTATTACCAGCAGGATGGCGGGGTAAGCGTTGGTCATCCGGCCCGGCAGAAAAGAGCCGCCGGCGACGACTGCGCGATTGCTTCCATTAAGCGCCTGATGGGTGGCGGAAAGGAGCAAGGAAGCGTAAGGCTTTCTATTCGCGGCGTGGAACGTACGGCGGTGGAAATTTCATCGGAAATTTTAAAGGCGTTAAGGCGTCAAGCGGAGGAAGCGTTAGGCAGGTCGGTGAATCAGGCGGTGATAACGGTGCCTGCCTATTTCGATGATACGGCGCGCGCCGCCACGAAAGATGCTGCCCGGCTGGCGGGCTTGCAGGTATTGCGCCTTATAAATGAACCAACTGCAGCGGCGCTTGCTTACGGCGTTGACACGGGCGCGGAAGGTATTTACGCAGTTTACGATCTGGGTGGCGGCACCTTTGATATCTCATTGCTCAAATTGGAAAAAGGCGTCTTTCAGGTACTTTCCACCGGTGGAGATACGGCGCTCGGCGGCGATGATTTTGATAACGCGCTGGCCGAATATTGTAAGGCCGGTGGCGTAACGTTTTCTACCGGTGCGCTTTTGGCATCGGCAAGGGATGCGAAAGAGGCGTTGAGCGCCGATGAAGAGGCAAAAGTCGGTGAAGTTTCGGTTAAGCGGACGCAATTTAATGAGCTGATAGCGCCTTACGTGGACCGAAGCCTAAGGATTGCAGCGCGTGCGCTGGCCGATGCAAAGCTTGATAAAAGCGCCATTAAAGGCGTGGTGATGGTGGGCGGTTCAACGCGTATTCCCTACGTGCAGGCAAGGGTAGGGGAATTTTTTGGCCAGCCGGTGCTTGCCGACGTGAATCCTGATGAAGTCGTGGCCATCGGTGCGGCGCTGCAAGCGGAAGGCCTGACGCAAGGTTCTGACAATTTACTGCTAGACGTGGTGCCGCTTTCTTTGGGCCTGGAAACCATGGGCAAGCTGGTGGAAAAACTCATTATGCGTAATACGCCAATCCCTGTTTCCATTACTCAGGAATTCACCACCTATCAAGACGGGCAAACGGCGATGCAAATCCATGTGCTTCAAGGCGAGCGCGAAATGGTTGCCCAAAACCGCTCTCTTGCGCGGTTTGAATTGAAAGGAATCCCTCCGCTTCCTGCGGGAATTGCAAGGGTTGCCATAAGTTTTTCCGTTGATGCCGACGGATTGCTCAATGTAAGCGCCGAAGAGAAAACCACGCGTACGCGTCAG
>CAZRJZ010000052.1:0-7874 GCA_964600465.1 uncultured Rickettsiales bacterium | reverse complement strand
TCAGGCCGCAAAGTAGCCATCTGCGAACAGCTGGAAGATCCCTCGGAGGCAAAAAAGCGCGGCTACAAGGCTATCGTACGCAGGGATGTGGTGCGCATTGTCACTCCCGGCACCATTACGGAAGAAAGCTTGCTTGAAGGCGCCGCCGCCAATTACCTGGCATGCCTTGCGCCTGCTGAACATTCTTCTGAATTTGCGCTCGCATGGCTTGATATTTCCACCGGCGAATTCCTGGTGCAGACGATTACTGTTGAATCACTCGCGGCGGAGCTGGCGCGTATTTCGCCGCGTGAAATATTGCTGCCTGATACGCTAGTCAATCATCCTCTATTGGGCGAACTGCTACGTGAATGGAAAAAGCAGCTAAGCCCCGTTCCTCCCAGCCAGTTCGACAGCAAGCGCGCAGAGCGCATGTTAAAGCAGGCGTACAGTCTCTATTCTCTTGAGTCATTTGGCACACTGGAGAAACCTGAAGTAGCCGCCTGCGGGAGTCTACTTGAATACGTACAGTTGACACAAAAATCCTGCCTCCCTCGCCTCGACATGCCACGGCGTGAACTGGTGGGGGCGCATATGCTGATTGATGCAGCAACGCAAAAAAATCTGGAATTGACGCAGCGTTTAAGCGGAGAACGTACCGGATCACTGCTTTCGGTTATCGACCACACCGTTACCTCCGCCGGTGCGCGCCTGCTTGGCAACTGGATGACTGCACCCCTTACCGACGCCCGTGCAATTAATAGCCGGCTTGACAATGTCACATTCTTTACCATGCAGTCGCGCTTGCGCGCCACCATGCGCGAACTATTCCGCACCTGCCCGGATCTTGACCGCTCACTTTCGCGCCTCTCTTTGGCACGCGGAAGCCCACGCGACCTGCTTGCTATTCGCGCCGGACTAGAGGCAGCACGCGCTATCAACGGCGAGATGGAATTGGGAAATTTCTCGGCCATACCAGCGGATATAGACGCGTTGCAACACCATTTGCGCGGCCATGACACTCTCGTTGAACGTATTGCCAACGGAATCAAGCCAGACGCAGGAGCTTTTGTGCGCGAAGGCGACTTTATTGCGTACGGATACAATGCAACACTGGATGAATTTCGCACTCTTCGAGATGAAGGAAAACGCCTGATAGCGGCATTGCAGGTTCGTTATGCAGAGTCAACGGGCATCGCGTCGCTTAAAATAAAATATAATAACGTGCTGGGGTATTACATTGAAATTACCCAGATCCATCAGAATAAAGTAACGGATGAATTTATTCATCGCCAAACCATGGCAGGTGCGCTGCGCTACACAACCACCGAGCTTGCAGAACTTGAACGCCGCATCTCTGAGGCGGGAGAGCGCGCTTTAAAGCTGGAGCTGGAACTATTTGCAGAACTGGTAACGCACGTTATGGATGCGCAGGAAGCGGTGATTAATGCGGCGCGCGCACTGGCGCAGCTTGATGTTCTTTCTTCACTGGCGGAGTTGGCGCATGTAGGGCAATTCACCCGCCCGAAAGTGGATGCAAGCCTTGCTTTTCACATAGAAGCGGGACGCCATCCGGTGGTAGAAACATATCTGGCACGTGAACAGAGCGCCGTTTTCATTGCCAACGATTGCAACCTGAATGAGGCGCACTGCCTCTGGCTGCTTACCGGCCCTAACATGGCAGGAAAAAGCACGTATTTACGGCAAAACGCGCTGATTGCGATTCTCGCGCAAATGGGGTCTTACGTGCCCGCCAGATCAGCACATATCGGCGTGGTAGACAAACTTTTTTCCCGCGTTGGCGCAGCGGACGACCTGGCGCGGGGACGTTCTACCTTTATGGTGGAAATGGTGGAAACCGCCGCCATTTTAAACCAGGCCAGTCGCCGATCTCTGGTTATCTTAGATGAAATTGGGCGCGGAACCGCCACGTTCGACGGACTCTCCATTGCCTGGGCAGTGGTAGAGTATTTACACGATATCGTACGCTGCCGCTCGCTCTTTGCCACCCATTATCATGAACTCACCGAGCTTACCGGCACGTTACCGCAACTCTCCTGTCACACCATGAAAGTGCAGGAGTGGGAAGGCAATTTGGTGTTTCTGCATGAAGTGGCGGCAGGGAGCGCCGACCGGTCTTATGGCATCCACGTTGCACGGCTGGCCGGAATACCCGCCACAGTATTAGAGCGCGCCGCAGAAATACTGCATTGCCTGGAGTCCGAGAACCACCAGCATCGTCTAAAACCCGTGGATGATTTACCTCTGTTTACGCATGCGCAAAACACCGCTTCGGCAGAAAACAGGCGCGCGCAGGAATTGCTTTCAACCATCCAGGCGCTATCGGTAGACAACCTCTCCCCACGCCAGGCACTGGAGACACTCTATGCGTGGAAAGAGCGGTTTGGGAGCATTTGAAAGTACTCTATAGCCTGTAACGGTGGACTATAAATCCTTTCCTAAGCATTCCCGGATGCTACGCGCCAAGCCTTGCATAAGCGCGAAGTAGAGGTTTTTTCCTGGCTCCAGATTGGCGCCCTCGGGATCCAGAAGACCGCTTCTTGCATTGCTGCCGCTTATGACGGCATCGACAAGCCTGCCGCTAAAAAATGGCTCCCTAAAAACGCAAACGGCGTTTGTTTGCTGCAATTTTTCGCGCACTTGCTTAATGCGCGCCGGCGAAGGCAGCTCGCTTGGATCGAAAGTAATAGAGCCAACGGCATTTAGGCCATAACGGCGTTCCAAATACTGCGTGGCGTCATGAAAAACGATAAATGACCTGTTCCCTAATCCGCTCAGATCAGTTTTTAATTTTAGATCCAGGGCCGAAATTTCCTTTGTCAATGCGTGCGCATTCGCCTGATAAATTTCTTTGTTCTGCGGGAATAAGGCGCTGAGTTCTTGCGCTATAAGCGCTACGATCTTCTGTGCATTCTCGGGATCCAGCCAGATGTGCATATCGTCCTTTGCACCCTCATGATGCAAATGCTCATGTGCATGCTCATGGGCTTCCCAAGCGCCGCTTCTACGCTGCGGCAGAAACGTTATCCCCACACCACTGGTTGCCGACACTTTGCGTATAGTCCCTGGCAATGCCTCCAGCGCGTTATGAAGGAATCCTTCAAACGCATCGTCAATGTAAAAAACAACGGAAGCATTCTGCAGCATCTTCATCTGCGAGGGCTTAAACTGAAATTCATGGGGCGATACATTCCCGGAAACCAGCAACTCCGGCTCGCCTGTGCCGCCCATCACTCCCGCCACCAGGGAATGAAGCGGCTTAATGCTTACCACCACTTGAGGCGCCGCATGCGCGCTTGTCATAAAGAGAGTAAAAAATAACGAACTTATAACGTATTTAAGCATTGCAGAGGGCCTTAATCTTCCAGGTTGCCGGTTGTCCGGCATTATACTACAGTCGTTGGATATGGAAACCCTGAACTCAAGCCTCTTACTCACTGCTGAGGCCATTTGCGTTACCCGGCAAGGCAGAAGCATCCTAAAGGATGTTTCGCTTCAGTTAGCGCAGCGCGATTTCATCACGCTTATCGGCCCGAATGGCGCTGGAAAATCCATGCTTCTTAAATGCCTGCTGGGATTTTACGCGCCTGATAGTGGAAAAATCACCTGTAAAAAAGGGTTGCGCGTTGGCTATGTTCCGCAGCGCCTTGTACCGGATCACACCATGCCTATCGCTGTGCGCCGCTTCTTAAAATTACGCAAGAAAACGGATAAAAGCGCATTAGAGCATGTGGCACTGGAAACCGGAATAGCTGAGATTCTGAATAGGAAACTCCACCAGATTTCCGGCGGAGAACTACAACGAACACTGCTGGCACGCGCACTGCTCGATAAACCGGAATTGCTGGTACTGGATGAACCCGCGCAGAATCTGGACATCTCCGGTCAGTTGGCATTTTATAAACTGCTGGAGCGTATCTACGCAGAGCGGCAAATCAGCATACTCATGGTCTCGCACGATCTGCATATGGTAATGGCATCCACAAAACAAGTGGTATGCCTGTTTCATCACATCTGCTGTGAAGGCAGGCCCGACGAAGTGGGGCAGCACCCGGAATTCATCAATTTATTTGGTCACGATATGTCGGATATGCTTAAAATCTACACCCACAGCCACAACCATAAGCACGATAGTCATAATCATGCCTGATCCTTTCATTCTCCACGCACTGGCGGCGGGTATTGGCGTCGTGGTTATTGCCGGTGTTATGGGCTGTTTTGTCGTTTGGCGGCGCATGGCGTATTTCGGAGATTCACTGGCCCATAGCGCGCTACTTGGAATTTCCCTTGGGCTTCTTACGGGTATTAATGTCAACGTCGGTACTATCCTTGTATGCTCCAGCTTTGCTATTTTACTGGTATGGCTACAACAAAAACGCGTACTCGCCACCGACACCCTGCTTGGCATTTTAGCGCATGCGGCACTTTCTATCGGCATGGTAACATTGAGCTTCCTGCACCAACGCATTGACCTGCACGCCTACCTGTTCGGAGATATTCTTACCGTAAGCGGCCAGGAGCTTGCCTGGGTTTATGGCGGCGGCCTTGTGGTGCTGACACTTTTATACGCCAATTGGTCCTCATTGGTGCTGATGACGATTCATGAAGATCTGGCAAAAGCGGAAGGCGTAAAAACACTTGCCACCCAATTACTTTTTATGTTTCTGATGACCATTGTGGTTGCCGTTTCCATTCGCGTGGTGGGAATATTGCTCATTACTTCCATGCTTATTATTCCTGCTGCCACCGCACGGCAATTTTCCCGCTCTCCGGAAGCCATGGCATTCATTGCTGCTTTCTTTGGCGTAGTATCGGTGGTGGTCGGCGTTCTGGGATCGCTTCAGCTGGATACACCTTCTGGCCCCACAATCGTTACCGCCGCCGCGCTTATGTTTGCAACGCTGTTTCCGGTTGCCTTATTTCTGCAAAACAAATCAGGCTGAGCTACAATGTTTTGATTTAGGCGCTTGAGCATTCTTCAAAGGAACATGCTTTAACTATACCGCCTGATGCTTCAAAAAACTGCGCTTTTTTTTGCAGCCCGTCAAATAATGCCGCATCCGTTCCGGTCATCCAGACCTGCGCCCTGGTAGCAAGGATTTCTTCGAATAATTCACCACGTTTCCTGGGATCCAGATGCGCCACCACTTCATCCAGCAAAAGGATTGGAATTTTTCTGTGCCAATGCGCTGAAGCCCGGGCTTCAGCCAGAACAATAGAAAGCAGCAATGCCTTTTGCTCGCCCGTGGAGCAACGACCTGCCTCCATATTTTTAATGCAATGCCTCACCGTTAACGTACTGCGGTGCACTCCTGTCAGCGCCCGCCCCGCCGCCGCATCCTGCGGACGTGAGGCGCGTAGCATATCAGCAAAAAGCGATTCCACGGCCACCGCTTTCTGACCCAAGGCAATATGGTTTTCCACCTCCCCTTCGAGTTTCAGCCAGGCCTTAGGAAAAGACAGTTCGGAGCGCTGCATTTCCTCATTCATCTGATCGCATGCGCTCATACGCGCAATGGCAATGGCTGTGCCAATTTCCGCCATTTGCCACTCAAGGCTGGTTAGCCAATCCGCATCGGCTTTGCGCTCTAAAAGTAGCCGGTTACGCTCCCGCATAGCGTATTCGTAGGCATTGACGCGGCTGGCATGCACAGGATCAAAAGCATACACTAAACGATCAAGAAATCGCCTGCGTGCTGCATTGCCATCGTTAAACAACTGATCCATGACCGGAGTCAGCCAGCTAACTGACACATATTCGGCCAACTCCGCTTGACTCCTAAGCGATTTTCCTTCAATGCGCACAATACGTTTGTCGGTTTCTTCTCCGGCACCAATATCGCGTTTTGTACCAATTTGTACCAAACCAAATGCGCTTTCCACGTTAGCGCTGATAATCCATGGAAAAGAAGCATCTGTGCTCTGCCTATCCAATTCTGAAAGTTTCGCCCGGCGCAAACCACGGCCTGGAATAAGTAGAGAAACAGCCTCCAGCAAGTTTGTCTTTCCCGCACCGTTATGTCCTGTAAGCACCACTGGCTCAGGAGTCAGCTCCAGGCGCAAACTTTCATAGTTGCGAAAATCAGTAAGCGAGAGCGTGGTGATAGCAATACGCGTGGTCATCGCCTGATAAGTAGCAGCTATGCCTTATCTGAAAAGCAAAATATGTGCCTTTAACGCTCCGCTCCTGCAGCACGAAGCTGCTGTTTGCCAGGCACCGACAGAAATTGCTGATCCAGCTTCACATCGTTAGCAAAAACTGGATTGGTCAGCATATCACTGCGCAAGCGCTGCATGGCTTGCGTTTTACGATTTTCCCAGTCAAATTTTTCTAAAATAGCTTTCTTAATTTTAGAAAACTCATCGGCATTGAATTTTGCTTCGCCATCTTTTCTATTCCAGCCATTTCTACCCATTGCCTGCTCATCGGCTTCACGTTGGGCGGCGTATTTCTCAAATACGCCTTTTTCCAACATGTAGCACAAGCAATCCACATCAATAGTGTTAGGATCCATAGGCTGCGATTTCCACCCAACAATGGTATCGGTAAGAATCTCCCTACCAGCCTTATCTTTTTTCGGCTGCCCTGTCTGTGGATCTATTTCCTTGGCGTATTCCACTCCCGCTTTGGTTGCCAGTTCTTTCAACGCATCTTTAGCGGTTTTATCCACCCCTGCACCAGTGATGGTTTCAAACACATCCGCTACCCGAATCATGCGCGAGGCATAGGAAACCTTCGCCTCTGCCACATGATCGAGGGGTAATACTTCATCATGTACCGCTTGCAGTGTTTTAAGCTTGCCCAGCAATTCTTTCTCCGAATATCGATCATGGCCATGATGATGATCACCCACTGTTTTAGCGCTTCCTGGAGACAGGGAAAACAACACCTTCCCCAAAAACGCATGGCTGGCATTAGGAACGTAGGACCCCATATCGCGGTTTGCCATTTCCTCGGTTTTGACATCCTTATTTAGTGCGTTGCTTTTAAAAAACGCCGACGAAAACGGCTTGCCCGCATCGTGTACCATGGCAAGGTTCACCAGGAAATCGGCCTGATCTGCTTTCATCATGCGATCCGCTACCATACTATCACCAGCGTATTTCATTAGGTCGCCAGAGCCAATCAAATGCGCAGCCTGGTTTGAATCTTCATATTTTTCAAGTTTCCGCAGCTCTTTGCGCAAACCATCAGCGCTCTGTGCCGCCTCCACGCCAGCATATTCCCCAGCAGGTATTTCACCCTTCTTGGGAAAGGTTTTGAACATGCCTTTTGCGTATTCCAAGAAGAACGCCTTGCGCTCTTGCGCATTGTAGGCATCCTTTCCGAGTGGCAATACCTCGTCCCCACGCGCAATTAACTGCGCCGCATTAAACGCCACTGCACGCTTAGCCAAATCCAGCTTAGCTTTACGCACCGCCACAGTTTCATGCGCATCCGGCAATACTGCGCCGGGTTGCGCCTGTTGATTGGCTTGTTCTTCCGCCGGTGTTTGCAGACGATTGTATCCGTCTTCATTTGTGGGAACATGAATCACCACCACGCCACGCAAATGACCCTGCTCATCGCGCACTGGAATATGGTACGCCGCTTTTACGGCCTTGCGCTCATCGCCCTGATTTTCGGCGATGGCGGCATCGTTGGTTGCGCGTACCGCTTGTTCGGTGGCAAAGCTATCAGCTTTAAACTGATCTTTTTCAGGAAACGCCGTTTTTTTATTGCCGGTGATGTCCGTAATATCGAAATGCTCGCGCAGCTGCATATTCCCTGCGCCATCTGCTTCGTAGTAGGCCACAGCGTCAGATCCGGCAGCAATACCTGCCTGCAATATAGCGCGTTGACGCACATTAAGTTGTTGGAGCTCCGCTTCCGT
>CAZRJZ010000051.1:4741-7918 GCA_964600465.1 uncultured Rickettsiales bacterium | reverse complement strand
TTGATTTGTCATCCCCGCTGAAGCGAAGCGGAAGGCGGGGATCTCAGGCGACTTGCCGTGTTACCTTAGATCCCCGCACTTCGGCGGGGATGACGGCTATACAATAGGTTAGCTGATTATTAAATCACCCGCCATCTACAGCCATTGTCATGAAAGTTTCATACACCAAAATACTGTCCACATGCTACTATCGTAACCAGTGAGAATGTTTTAATGGATTTTTTGACTATGGGCGACACTCCTACACCCCACACACAAGAAATAGATAAAGCGAGAAAAGCCGCTTTCTTTAAGGAGCTTGAGCAAGGCAAAGCCGGCGGCCTCGCGAGACTTGGGAGTGTGATTAGAGTAAAATTAGGAGGTGATAGGGCAAATCGGTCCGCTTTAAATGAAGCCTATAATGAACTCGCCGACAGGCTGGTCAAAGGCTACCGGGAACAGGGTAACCCATCCAGATTTTCGGGAAATGCCGCAGAACGAGAAGCGAGTACCAAGTGGTATGGTCAATTACTCAAAAGCGGCGTTGGCCTGGCGGTGAGCCATTTCCTGGGTGGAGTAGGTGATTTTATCGGAAAAGCGCTGGATAAAGCTGAAGATATTCCCATTTTTGGCAAGGCCGCAGCATGGATTATGGACAAGTTTGCCCAGGGCACCCCTGAAAGCCGCGAGAGAGACAGGAGCGCGGCAGGAGCCGTTCAGCACCTTGCTAGCGAAGTTTTATATCTCAACACAACCCGAAGCATTGTCCTAGAAAGAGAAGAATTCGAAAGCCATCTTAGCGCTATATTCTACCAACTGCACCAAATGGATCCTAAGGATCCCACCAAGACCTTAGATACCTCTGAGGTAGTTCCCGTTACTCTTACTCCCCCTGCCGTTGGCCCTACCACTACACCTGCCCCCAAACCAACACTGGAATCGCTGGCGAATGCGCAACTGTTATCGGATGCCGCTGAAAAAGCAGCAGCGGAAGCAATTGATTGGACCAAAGCAGAGTTAACACTCCCAGAGGGTTTAAAGCAAAAAGCGCTTGAGTTTGCGGATAAAGTGATGAAAGCAGACGACGCAACGAAGCAGCAATTTGCTAGATTCGCAGGCGCGGATGGCAAAGAGAATATCAGCAAAGAAGATATCGCCGCCGCGTTTATTGCCTTAAGCCTAAAGCAAGACAAAAAGGAAGGCGGTACAGCAGTATCCCTGTCTTTTGACAATACCCTCACGGCAGAGGAGTTAAAAACAGCGTCCAACCCCAATGCCAACCTGCCCACCCTTGCCGCTAACATCGCCAAGGCGTTTGGTACTTAATGCCTTGGCTGGGCAGCAATATCTTTGCTCTTAAGAGACTCTCGTATACGGGAAACAAAATGTTCCCCTTCAGGCCCAGGTTTTCTTACTTTACCATCGTTAATATACCAGCCTCCAAATCTCTCCAACGCTTCCCTATCACCGGGGTCCAGATGATGCCTTCTTTCCAAGGCAAGGGCCACAAGCTCCGCTCTAGTTTCAGCGATAATTTGCCCAATACGTACTCTAGTAACTCCTATTTGTTCTGCCAATTCCACATGACTCTTTTGAACCTCTTCAGGGGTAACAAGATAATCTAGCACCGCCAACCGGGACTTCCTATTCGACCTTCGTTCCAATTTTTCACGATACGCATTGACTACCGCACGCATATGCGCAACCACTCCATCCTCCTCAAAGAGCGGCGTTGGATCTTGATAAGGGGCAGCTTCGCGTAGCACCTCAGCGTCAACATATCGAGTGAAATTATGCTTCTTGGCACCTACGGCACCGCAAAAACTACGCGCCGCATTTTTCCAATATGTATATAATAGCGTGCTAAACCCAGATTTTGATCCTTCATAATTTTCTCTATAATTCAAAATCGCACGGACTGCTGCCACCTTATATTCCGCTTCTAAATCCTCCTTACGATCCGGCTTTAATTGTTTTGCTGCAAGCGGCTCGTTTATCTTGCGATAATGATTTAGCATAGGGCCCACTAATACCACTAAATCTCCAAGAATCTCCTCTATTCGTGCCCGATGATCGCCGGGATACTCAATTTTTGTTCTTGCGCCAAATGTTGGCCTCGATTCACAAGGCCAAAGCTTCTCCAGCTCAGCAAGTTTTGCCTCGATCTTTGCTCTATTTTCTTCACCTGAAACTGACACAACCCCTCCCAATGGCTAATTGGCTCCAGTATATACCACCGAAAAGAATATAAGTATTAAAATCATATGAAGATTATGCGAATTCCGCTCCTGATGCTACCTTTAACCGCCTGCGCACATACGCAACAAGGCGGTTTACGGTGTCAAGAGGCACCTCCCCTACCGTTGCATAAACGTTACGCAGGAGCGCCTGGGCAAGCAACGCATCATCGGCCAACGCTTCCTCATACACTTTCAGACGGCCAAAATAGGCACGCGCCATGGCTTTAATGCGCTTGCCCACACCGGTATCGCTAATGCCGATTTCACGTAAGCTTCGGTCCATGTCTTCAAAAAACGCTTCTGCCACCATACGCCGCAGCTGCGCTTCCGTTTTATCCTGTACGGGAGAGCGCTGGTAGAGAAACATGTGAAGAAGGATCATTTCAAACCGGCCATCCAGCGTGTCCGGCACACCGCAGTCAGTATAAAAATGCGGCTCCCGCGCCTGCTCCACCAGCTGCGCGTAAATACCATAGGCCTGGCGGCGTAAAGGAGCCTGCCATAAACGTGCAATACGGCTAAACATGGATTACTGCTCCAGATAAGCGGCGTTAATAAGCGTGCGCGTGTAGTCGTGCGTGGGCTTTAAGAGCAGCGTTTCCGTATCCGCTTCTTCTACCACCTCGCCCTGACGCATGACCATAATACGGTGCGCCATAGCGCGCACCACGCGCAAATCATGGCTGATAAAGGCATATGCTGTCCCATTTTTTTGCTGCAATCCACGCAGTAGTTCTACCATATGGGACTGTACGGAAAGATCCAGCGCGGACGTTGGCTCGTCCAATATCACCAGTTTAGGCCGCAGCACCATGGCGCGCGCAATACTGATACGCTGGCGCTGGCCGCCACTGAATTCATGCGGGTAGCGGTCTTTCATTGCGGCCTCTAACCCCACTTCCATTAGCGCTGCTTCCACGCGTTGTAAGTGCTCCGCTTCGCTTAAATCAGGTTCATG
>CAZRJZ010000051.1:989-4731 GCA_964600465.1 uncultured Rickettsiales bacterium | reverse complement strand
GATCTGCGATATATTCATACGCGGATTCAGGCTTCCGAAAGGATCCTGAAACACAATCTGCATGCTGCGACGCAAAGGCCGCACCGCATTTGGGCTGGCTTTGCTAATGTCTTGTTGCAGGAATATAATTAAACCATCAGCTTTAATAAGCTTCAGCAACGCCAGCGCCAGCGTGGTTTTTCCTGACCCGGATTCTCCCACAATTCCCAGCGTTTCTCCCTCGCGTATCGTAATATTTGCGCCTTTAAGCGCGTGCACTTCGGCGGTTTTCCGGCGCAGCAAACCAGTGCGGATGGGAAACGACACACGCAGTTTTTCCGAAGCGATCACCGGCTTAGCGTCTTTAAGCAATGACGTGGGCCTACCCTTTGGTTCGCTTGAAAGCAGCATTTTAGTATAAGCATGCTGTGGTGCAGCAAACACATCCGCCACCCTGCCCTGCTCCACAATTTTCCCGGATTTCATCACCGCCACGCTATCGGCCAGACGCTTCACCAATGTGAGATCATGCGTGATAAAAAGCATCGCCATACCGCGCTCTTTCTGCAAGCGCTTTAAAAGCGCGAGCAACTTCACCTGCACGGTTACGTCCACGGCGGTGGTCGGCTCATCAGCAATCAACAGGGATGGATTATTGGCAATTGCCATGGCAATCAGCACACGCTGGCGCTCTCCGCCGGAAAGCTCGTGAGGATACGCGCCAAGGCGGTCTTTAAAATGCGCAAGCCCTACCAAATCAAGCAACTCCTGCACTCGCTGCGTCGTGGCGTTGACGCGGATGGATTCCGCAATTTGCGCGCCCAGCGTATGAAGAGGATTCAGCGCTGTCATCGGTTCTTGAAACACCATGCCCACACGAGCGCCACGAAGAGCGCGCAGCTGCTCCTGGCTTTTGCCAATCAGCTCGTCTCCTTCAAATGATATACTGCCTTTTAAACAGGCAGTTTCTGGTAATAGCTGCAAAACAGACAGCGCGGTTAACGATTTTCCGGACCCCGATTCTCCCACCAGCGCCAGCATCTCACCGGCGGCAATACGCAGCGAAACCCCGTCAACGGCCATTTTACCACCGCCGAAAGAAACGCTTAAATCATGAATGGAAAGCATGGAACCGCTTATACCCTATACGGACAAGCGTTCAAGCGTCATACACTAAAATCTAGCTATTCATGCGCTCAAAGAATTCGTAATTGGTCTTGGTATCTTTGAGTTTTTCCAGCAAAAACTCCATGCCGTCCACCGGACCCATGGGACTTAAAATACGCCGCATCACCCACATTTTGGTGAGAATTGCTTTATCAATCAACAAGTCTTCTTTGCGTGTGCCGGATTTATGAATATCCATGGCCGGATAGGCGCGCTTATCAGCCAGCTTCCGATCCAGCACAATTTCTGAGTTGCCGGTACCTTTGAATTCCTCGAAAATGACTTCATCCATGCGGCTGCCGGTTTCAATCAGCGCCGTGGCAATAATGGTGAGAGAACCACCGTTTTCAATATTGCGCGCCGCGCCAAAGAAGCGTTTAGGCCGCTGCAAAGCATTGGCATCCACACCGCCGGTGAGCACTTTACCGCTTGATGGCACCACGGTGTTGTAGGCACGCGCCAGGCGGGTAATGGAATCCAGCAGAATCACCACGTCTTTTTTATGCTCAACGAGCTTTTTGGCTTTTTCAATCACCATTTCCGCCAGCTGTACATGCCGATTCGCCGGCTCATCGAAGGTAGAGGAAACCACCTCTCCTTTTACGGTGCGCTGCATGTCCGTTACTTCTTCCGGGCGTTCATCAATCAGCAGCACAATCAGATACGCGTCCGGATGATTGGCGGTGATGGAATGGGCGATATTTTGCAGCAGAACAGTTTTACCGGTACGTGGTGGCGCCACGATCAGCCCACGCTGACCAAAACCAATTGGCGCCACAATATCCACCACGCGCATGGAAAGATCCGACTTCTCAGGGCGATTTTCCACTTCCAACTTAATTTTGCGATCGGGATACAGTGGCGTTAAGTTATCAAAATTAATACGGTGATGAACTGATTCCGGTTTGTCGTAATTGATGGTCAATACTTTAACCAAGGCAAAGTAACGCTCGCCGTCTTTAGGCGCGCGAATTTCGCCCTCCACTGTGTCGCCGGTGCGCAAGCCAAAGCGCTTGATCTGACTGGGTGATACGTAAATATCATCCGGCCCCGCCAAATAATTGGCCAGCGGTGAGCGCAGGAAACCGAAACCATCTTGCAGGATTTCAATCACTCCTTCACCGGTGATGGCCTCCCCCTTCTCAGCGTGTTTTTTTAAAATGCCGAAGATCATTTCCTGCTTCAGCATGGTGCTGGCGTTTTCTACACCGTTTTCTTCTGCGAGCGCAAGTAATTGGTCCGCATTTTTGCGTTTAAGATCTTGGAGTTTCATATAAAAAAGAATATGGAAGTTTAAGATAAACAAGAGGGAGTGGAAAAAAGCGGCACCAACCGGACCGCGCACTCAAACCAAGCGAGAGATGCCGATCATACGGCGGTCGAATGCTTGTGTCAATAGTTAATTGATGTTAAATTACATGGTGACTATGCACCTTGTTTTTTCCGCTATCTTCAGACGAATGAAGCTGTTAAATCGCCGTGCTTGATCTACTTTCCCCCAAATCGCCAAAACTCCTAAAGAATCCAATACTGCCAAGAATATCAAAGTACTGGAAGACTAGGGCCTACCGCCGCATATTATGTTGATCACTAACCATTGATGTTTGCCCAGCATAACTATTGTTTCGCATATTCTTATTCATTTTTTCTTCCAACTCTTTATTAAATACCAGGGCAAGAATGGGCTTTTCAATGGCCTCTCCATCATGATTAACATGAGTGCCGCGCCCTAGCTCATACACTTTAAAACCCCTTCCACATAAATATCGCGTGATTAAGGCTGCTAGGTTATCGGGTGGAGTAAATAAAGCCATATCATATTTTCTTTCTTGAGCTGTTTTCAATGCGGCGCTTAATAAATCCCTGATTAGATTGGGCTGTTCCTGCGGATTAGCAATAAACGAACCGGAAAAATTTAAAATTGTATAATGAGCTTTGATATCAAAACTTGGAAATAAACTTGCCAATGCCGCACCCTTAACCAGTCTTTCAACGGGAATTGTATGATCCGCCTTGACTTCAGTCATTCTAATGCCGCCAAGCACTTTCCCTTCTTCCACCGCCAACAAAAAACCGGATTCTTGATCGCCGGGCTGAGGTGCGTCAGCATAATTCTCCCGTCCTATTCTACGCATTGCCGCTGCGCGAATAGAGATATATTGTTCAAAAAGCCCTGGATTATCATGCGGCGTGACTTGTATAATCTTATGCATAGTTTTGTGGGTCAACTAATATACAGGGCTAGTTCATTATAGTTGTTCAATTCAAACATACAATCAACATATTAAGACAATGACCGACTTATTCGCATCTAAAACTCCCCGTTCCCCTAAAGAATCCTATACCGCCGAAGATATCGAAGTATTGGAAGGCTTGGAGCCGGTTCGCAAACGTCCCGGCATGTATATCGGCGGCACGGATGAAACGGCGCTGCACCATCTGGTGCATGAAGTCTTCGACAACGCCATGGACGAAGCAGTAGCAGGCCATGCCACCCGTATCGAGATCGATCTTCAGCCGGATAATATCATCACCATCTCCGATAATGGGCGCGGCATTCCCATCGATCCGCACCCTAAATTTCCTAAGAAATCCG
>CAZRJZ010000051.1:0-979 GCA_964600465.1 uncultured Rickettsiales bacterium | reverse complement strand
CAAAAGAAAAAGCGGACGTGATTTCCCAGATCGGAGGAAAATTTTCCGGCAAAAGTTATGAAACGTCCGGGGGGTTGCACGGCGTAGGCATTTCCGTGGTCAATGCGCTCTCGGATGCGCTGGAAGTGGAAGTGGTGCGCAACCGCACTTTGTACCGCCAGACCTACTCTCAAGGACATCCCACCAGCAAACTCAAAGAAGCAGGCAACGCACCCAACCGCAAAGGCACGAGCATTCGCTTTCATCCGGATCCGGAGATTTTTGGAACCAAAATGCGGTTTAAACCAGAAAGGCTCTACAAATTCGCCCGCTCCAAAGCCTATCTGTACAGAGGCGTTGAAATCCGCTGGAATTGCGATCCCGCGCTTGTAGAAGGAAGCGGCGTTCCAGCGCAGGACACCATCCACTTCCCGGGCGGCTTGCGTGACTTTTTAAGCCTGCATTTAGAAGGACGCACAACCATTGCCGCCGACCCTTTTACAGGCGAAGCTGAGCTTGCCGAAGGCAAAGGCCGTATTGAATGGGCCATTGCCTGGCCCGTGGACGAAGAGGCTTACGTTAGCACTTACTGCAATACCGTGCCCACGCCTGAAGGCGGCACGCATGAATCCGGCATGCGCAGCGCCCTTGCGAAAGGCTTGCGCAGCTACGGGGAGCGGGTGGGCAATAAGAAAATCGCTCAGGCCACGCCAGAGGACATGCTTGGCGGCGCAGTCATGATTCTCTCGCTTTTCCTCCGCGATCCGCAATTCCAAGGCCAGACCAAAGGCAAGCTGGTCAGCCAGGAAGCAACACGCCTGGTGGAAAACGCCATGCGCGATCATTTCGACCACTTCCTGCCGCGTGACGCGGAATCCAGCAACCGATTGCTGGCATGCATCATTGAGCGCATGGAAGAACGCTTAAAACGCAAGCAGGAAAAAGAGGTCGGACGCAAGGCGGTGACACAAAAACTACGGCTTCCTGGCAAGCTGGCGGA
>CAZRJZ010000050.1:6916-8051 GCA_964600465.1 uncultured Rickettsiales bacterium | reverse complement strand
TATTGGCCAGTTCTTCATCAATGTTGACGCCGCTGATGGCGCTGGATCGCTGCGTAAATCCATCCAGCACTCCCTGGGCTGCTTTGAGGCTGCTGGTTGCGTTAGCCGCATCGGAGGCGGCAAAGGCAAGTATTTCTCCGCTATACCCATTGAATGTCTGGGAGGTGGCGCCCATACCCCCTGCCGCTGCAAAAGCAATGCTAGTGCTGGAGAGGTCGGCCAGGCTTCGTATGATTCTATTGTCGCTGATGTTGCGCTGATAGGTGTAATAAGGAGCCGACGCGGTTGCCGGTGCGCCGCGCTGTGCGATTTTTCCGGTGGAAAAGCGCGTCGCATCTGCGGCAAGTTGATCGCTCACCTTCAAGTTAATGGCGCTGCCGCGCAACGTATCGCCGGTGGCGGTGAGCGCGTTGCTTTCAAAGAAATCATTTAGATCGAAGTAATGCGAAAAGCTGCGATTTGTTCCTGCCACAGGGGGGGAGAGGTCGGGGAATCCCGTTTCCGCGCTATCCATTGAATCAATCGCCAGAGAGGCGTTAGGCTTGAGGGTGAGTATTTTAAGAAACCCTTCGCCGTCAGGCGCATATTTGCCATTGCTGTCGCGGGGCAATTCGCTTCCCTCGGCATCGACCAAAATGGCTTTGGCATAGGCGCTGCTCGCTTGAGGTTGCACAACGGTTCCATCCCCAATGGCGCTGATTGGCGGATAGCGCTTGTTGTAAAGCGCTTCGTTATTGCCGGCGATTTTATAAGTGATCGTGGATACTTTGGTTTGGCCCGTGCCATCATCCACGCCCACCGTGGCCTTAATAGTGTAATAGCTGGAAGTGGCGTTTCCGCTTAAGTCAAGGGTGAACTTTCCGTCCTCTTTCGTGCGCAGCTGGCCGCCCGGGTCCACGGCGCTGTAGGCAGGGTGGGCAACCTGGGAGGCAACATTGGCGGCTCCCGTGGAGGTGGCGGTATGCTCCACGATAATATCGAAACCTAAGGAAGACACATTGGAGACAGTAAAATACTGACCAAAATCAGCCTGGGGAATACCGTTGACGCTAGCGCCCGGATCGGGAATATACACCCTGTCTCCGTTACGCAATCCATGCGCGACCGGACCAGGCGCCCGCGTCGACCCGTGTCG
>CAZRJZ010000050.1:1284-6906 GCA_964600465.1 uncultured Rickettsiales bacterium | reverse complement strand
GCGCTCTGAACGGTGATGGTGTTATCGCCGCTGACGGTGGTGTAAGTGGCCGTTGAAGCCAGTGTGATAGAAGGAATGGTGGAGGAGTAAGAGGTGATATCTGAGGCCGTATCATCCAAAACCTGCAAACTGGTTACAAAAAACTTCGCTTCTTTTCCGGAAAGATTCTGCAGGCCAAAATCGAACACAAATTGTGAGGCAGGCACGGCGAGTTCATCGGTTTGTGACACGAGCTGGATATTATTAAGCGCGCCTACTTCCACTTTAGCAGAAGGAGAGGCGTAGTACTGATTAATTTCATCAATGATGGTTTGAAGGGTGGGTTGTCCGGGGCCGTAGCCGCTTCCGGAATCCAGAGTGGAAAGATCGATCTCAAGCGCCGGTAGTCCGCCAGGCTCATCGGCATAGGGACTTACCAACGGATTTCCTTGGGCATCTACCAATGCTAAGCGCATTGAACCTTCCCACTGCGAATAAAGTCCGGCGCTGACCGGGCGTGTGCCCGTTAAGCTCTCGGCGCCGGGATAACCGCTGCCTTCGTTATGTAACGCATTGAAGCTGTCGCGTAGATTGGCAGCCAGCATATCCAGCTGATCTACTAACGCGGGAAGTTTCTGGTCGCGCAGATCCAGCAGCGCGCGGAGCTTGCCTGTGGTCACGGGTGAAGCGATGGTGGAAGAAGGGCCTCCCGGAACCAGATCGCCGATGCGCTCAACAAGAACGCCTTCTGAATCGGTTCTGTACAGCGTTACAGCGGAAAGCGGTGCGTCATTAGTAAAGGCCTCCTGGGACGCCGCCTGCGTATAAGAAAGCTGGCTCAAAGAGGCGTCCAGCAAGGTCATCCCGCCGGACGTGTAGACTTGCACCGTATTGTTTGGGTTATAAAACAGGTTGATTGGCAGGTTCTTTGAAAGCTCATTGGTGAGAGCATCGCGCCTGTCCAGCAGCTCGCTTTGCGGGAGATTCAAAGAGGCGGCATTAGCAATCTGCTCGTTGACATTTGATAAATCACGTAAAGTTGCATTCACGTTATTCACAAGCGCCGCGATATCCTGATCTGCCTGATAGCGTAAATTCTCCAGGCTGTTGGCCAGGGAGCTGATATTATTAGCCAGCAATATGCCGCTATTAACGGAATTTTGCCGTAATGACGATGTGTCCGGAGAAAGCGATAACGCTTGCAGCGCGTTAAAGAATCCCGTCACGGAAGCATCGATACCGCTTCCGGAACCCGGTTTTCCCATGAGCGCCTGCACGCGGCTTGCGTAAGAATCGAGCGTTTCCGCCTGCCCGACACTGCCTTGCTGGAGTTGGATGGCGCTTCGTAAGTAATCATCCACTTTGCGCGTCACATCGAGCACGCGCACGCCAACCCCTTCTCCGGCAATATACTGCGCTTGCTGATTGACGATTTTGCGCGAATAGTCCGGTGTATTCGCGTTGGCAATATTCTGAGACAACACCGCCAGCGCCTGCTTATTAACGTTTAAGCCGGATAGCGCATTGCTTAAAGCGGTTTGCAGGCTGCTCATGGGCTCATTGTTCCTAAACGGTTTTATTTAATGTAACGGAAAGCACCTCGGTGGAGCGGGGGCTGCGTGTGCCCAGGCCATCGTAATAACGGCTGGTGGCATGCTCGTTGACGACACGGGTAATTGCCTTCACGACGTACTGATTGACCTCTTTGGCGAGTTGGAGCTTGCGGTGGTTTTCACCTAAGATGTCGTTAAAGACCTCTGTAAGCGTTTCAAATTCATCCTTGTCTTGCGAAGGAATGGTGTCCATAGCGCTGGGGTGGCGGGCAAGAAGCTTTTTCTGCGCTTCCAGGGCGTTAATCAGAAAGAGTTTTTCTTTCTGAAGCGCGTCTATCTGAGAAATTTTCATGGCGCCGAGCAAATCGACTTCTTCCGCCAGGATTTGCGCCAGCCTGGCCGTGAGCATACTGACGTCGCTCAAACGGAAGGGAGGGGGTGCGCTTGCTTGAGTCTGCGCTTGGGGTGCTATCGTCATTTCTGGGCCTCCTGCATTTGTAACATGGTGCGAGTCACGTAGTCCGCGACCCCGATACCTCCAGCTCTTGCAATTATCTTGCCATATTGCTCCACCATCATGGACTGGTAGATGTTATCCGTCTCAGGATCTCCATCTAACTCATTGGATTCTTTATCAGAAAACATTTGTTGCAGCATTTCTTTTAAAAACATCGCCTCGAAGTCTTCGGCGGCGCTTTTAATGGCAGGGCTGGCTTTTTCCATGTCGGAGCCTGCTCCATTGGCGCTACGGGATGGAGTCGAAAGTGATATTGGGAGATAATTGTTATATTCCATTATGTTAGATCTCTATTTTAATGTCATTGATTAATGATTGCTTATTTGGTTTCTATATCTGCCTGAAGTGCGCCTGCCGCCTTGATGGTACGGAGAATGGTGATCAGGTCGCGTGGCCCAACGCCAAGGGCATTCAATCCTCCCACAAGCTCTTTTAAAGAAGCTCCCCGTTGCAGCACGGCCATGCGCCTTCCAGGAGACTCATCCACCACCACTTCCGTGCGCGGCACCTCCACGGTCTGGGATCCGTCCGGGGCGAAAGGATTGGGTTGCGATACTTGCGGCGTTTCCATCACGCGCACCACAAGATTGCCTTGCGCGACCGCTACGGTATCGATACGGACGTTTTCTCCCATCACCACCGTGCCGGAGGATTCGTCCACCACAATCCGTGCCGGCTGGTCGGTGTCTACCGGGAGCTGTTCCACGTCTGCCAGTAATTGCGCCACATTGCTCTGGTAAATGGAGGGCACGGTGAGCACTACGGTGCCTGGATCGGTGGCGGTGGAAACCCCGGGGCCAATTTGGATATTAATGGCGTCCGCTATGCGTTGCGCCGTGGAGATGTCCGGATTGCGCAGGGCTAATTTTACATCGCGCATGGTGTTAAGGGCGAATTCCGTTTCTTTTTCCACAATGGCGCCGTTGGCAATGGTGCCGGAAGTGGGAACACCCTTCGTTACCGTAGATGCCTGACCTTCGGCGCGGAATCCGCTTAAATTAATCGCTCCCTGCGCCACCGCGTACACTTGCCCGTCTGCGCCGTAAAGGGGCGTTGCAAGCAGGGTACCGCCTTGCAGGTCTTTGGCGTCCCCCATGGCGCTTACCGAAACATCCACATGGCTGCCATTGCGGGCAAATGCCGGAAGATTGGCGGTTACGGTGACCGCCGCTACGTTTTTGGTTTTTAGAGGCGTGCCACGGGTATTCACCCCCTGGCGCTCCAAGAACGCAATCAGGCTTTGCTCGGTAAAGGCATTATTATTCAGTTTATCGCCGGTGCCATTTAAGCCCACTACCAGCCCGTAGCCGATAAGCATATTCTCCCGTACGCCTTCTACCGACACAATATCCTTAATGCGTGAGGCGGAATGCGCCTTGCCCGATTGCAAAACCATCGCGCCTAAAAACAGCGCCAGGAGTATCAATGCTTAGTATTTTCCTTCATAGTTATTGCGCTTAAACATCAGTCACCCCTTATATTTAAGAGGATCTTAAGCAAGTAACGTGCCAAAATTTCAGCGTACACTGCGCTTGTGGCAGCGTACGCGTTGCGATATAATGCCTCGCATGAAAATCAGCGAATATGGCAGCGTTCGTAATACGGCGGCGGCGCGTAAAAAAGCCGGAGCAGGGGGTGTTGCCGGGAATTTTTCGGATCTTGTCTCGTTAGGCGAAGAGTCTCCGATTGCCGCCACGCGTGAGATGGCGGCGGTGGTGCCGCTTCAGAGCTTGCTGGGTTTGCAGGAAGTCTCGGATGCGGAAGTGTCACGCAAGGCGGCGGTGCGGCATGGTAATTCCCTGCTGGACAGCCTGGAGCAGCTTCGGCATTCCCTGCTTATCGGGCGAATGCCGCTGGACGTATTGCGCACGCTTGAATCCCGCTTGCAGCGCCAGCGCGAGCTTACCGCCGACCCGGCATTGCATGCATTAATTGACGATATTGAGCTGCGCGCCGCCGTGGAACTGGCTAAAATTGAGTGGGCGCTGGCGCAAAAAGAGCCTCCTGAGGGCGCGTAGGTTTAGATTGATTTTTGCGGGGCTTTTGGCTATTACCTTCCCTCTTGGGTTAACGCGTTTTTGAGATTTTTTGAAAGGATAGAGCCATGTCAGCCACTGCGGTGAAGCTTCCTAAAGGATATACGCCCTCGGAAGATGAAAAATACATGAATCCCAAGCAGTTAGAGTATTTCCGTCAGAAGTTGCTTGTGTGGAGAGCGGAACTGATCAAGGAATCACAGGAAACGATTGAGCATTTAAAGGAAGAAAACTGGCGCGAGCCGGATCTCTCGGATCGTGCTTCTTTGGAAACGGAAGCCGGCGTGGAATTGCGCACCCGCAACCGCTATTTAAAGCTGATCAATAAAATCGATGCCGCCATGGCGCGTATTGCCAGCGGAGAGTACGGCTATTGCGAGGAAACCGGAGAGCCGATTGGCCTGAAGCGCCTGGAAGCGCGCCCCATTGCCACCATGACGGTGGAAGCGCAGGAGCGGCATGAAAAAATGGAAAAACAATATGTTGAAGAAGAATAAGATCTCCTGGACTCTTATAGTATGCAAGGCGAACAGGGTACTGACGATTCCCACACATGGGAAATAGGCGGCGCTACGGTTGAGTTTTCTCGGGGGGGGGAGAAGAATTTTAACATTACGGTTGGAGGAAATGTTTCTGGTGACTGCATCAATGGTCTGGTGTGCCTGATTCTCGGTCTCATGGTGCAGGCGGCATATATTTTTTCTATTGAAACGAAAGAGTCATCGGTACCAGAGCGGCGGCGTAGCATCGTCCTGAGTGACCTAAAGGACCCTATAGGTGGCCAAGATCCGGATTATGATACTCCGGCGCTGGTTATAAAGAATGTTTTGCAACTTTTAAGCACAGCGTCGGCCACGAGCACCAGCGACAAGTCTTTTCAGGCAGCGCTCGACGAAGCGAATACCTCAAATTGTATACCGAAAGCGCGTATGGATGCAATTCGAAGGTGGGAAGAACGAAAGAATCTGTTTTTGGCGGTCGTTGATTCGGTATTAAGCGAAGAAGGATGGCCAGAGGCGCACAGGAAAAAGGCGGCTGACATGATTGCCGGTGCAATGATTCGCAGTAAGGTTGCTCCGCATCTGGTTTTCGGTGGAAGCCGTGCATGGCGTGAAGATAGCCCCCGTCCTCCTACGCGTATGGATGGATCCGCCGCTTCTATGCCAACAAACTATGAGATTAGCTCGGTAGATCGAGCGTTGCTTGGACACGTGGTGGGCGAGGCTGCTGCCAACTATTATAGAAGTGAGCATGACCCAACCGAAGCTTTACCATCTTCCGATGCGCTTGTCGCTGCGCTGGAGGAGGCGCTCAAATGTCCACGTGAACGTGGCCGCGGACTATCTCGTTGATAGGGGGCCTTTGATGGCGGGAACCGGGTAGGGCGATTTTTCCGCGGGTGGCAGTTGTGTCAAATCAAATGACTTAAAATCATGCTCCCAGAGATTTTTATAAAAATGGTCGAGCCGGACGGGCGTGTCAATGACCCTTCCTTTCATACCGGGGATTTTAATGGCAAGGAATGAGCCGCGCAGGT
>CAZRJZ010000050.1:0-1274 GCA_964600465.1 uncultured Rickettsiales bacterium | reverse complement strand
ATCTGCCGGCCTCTACGTTGCGCAGCCGCACGCCATGATCGCTGTGAACGAATATCACGGCGTCATTCATTTTTTCATTATATTTTAGATTATCAACCAGGCGGAGCACCTCGTTTTTGGCGCAAGTGGCTTGAGCAAAATACCTGGGGTATGTTTTCGATTTTACGTTATAGCTCCATTTTCTGGCTGGCAGGGCGTTGCAACGTCCATTGAGGATATAAAGAGAATGAGGCAGCAGCATGTGGGAAAAATAATAGGTGCCGCGCTGACCGCAGCACTTTAAGCGTTCGTTTAATTGGCGCAGTGTCAGAAGCGAGGCGATGGCGTGGGGCCGTATCATCGGGGTTTTGATTCGGAGGATTCTGTATACCCATTTCGATGTTTTTGACCTGGCTCCTTGCGTGAGCCATTGTTTTGTTAAGAAATGCATTATCTTGAGCCGGTCTATCAATGGCATGGCGTTTGTTATGTTGCCAAGATAGTGCGTATTATACGTCAAGATGCGCGCCGTTGCGGGATTGTCTTTTAACGCCGCCTCAAAATCTATATAGTTTACCTGTGTAATATCGAGCGCTCTTTCCAGGCCGATTTTATCGAACATGGCGGTCTTTACGATCTGAAAACCCCCTGTATCGACTTGATTAAGCGAGTTGTTTTTAAAGCGGATCGTTTCCTTTTTCGTGAAAGAGGGGTTGTTTACATTAAATAACCGTGCGAGTGAAATTCGAGTGTCTACATCAACTGTATAAGCATGCGAAAAAACAATAAATCCGCGTTTCACGTAATCATTTTGGAACGCATCCAGTTTTTCTTCTGGTATCACCCCTTTCGGAGCGGCGGCCCTGCCACCGTGCTCATCCAGCATTATATGGATAATAGGAAACGTATCAGCGCGTTCCACAGGGTTTTCTTGCAAGCGGATAACGTAGGTTTGTGTAGTCACTGCCGCAGTAACAACTTGCGAGAAGGCGACCAGGCCTACGAGCATTAGTGCTTTATCATAGCGGCGGTGGGCAAAGAGTGCGAGCGCTAACGTTCCTATAACCGCCACTGCCATGAGCCAGTGATGGTTTAGAAAAAACCGATCGAAATAAAGGCCTAAGGGAAAAATGGTAAAAAGTAGAAGCAGCAGAATGTTAACATAACGTACGCGCCCTACAAGCGATAACGCCACCCCCAAAGCGGCGCATGCGGCAAGCGCCAAAGCATATTCAAGGGTCATAGGCAGATAGCCGGTGTTGGAAAGTGCCGGGAGTACGGACATGCCCACGATA
>CAZRJZ010000049.1:0-8078 GCA_964600465.1 uncultured Rickettsiales bacterium | reverse complement strand
CGCTCTCCGCATATCGATAAAAAATCTCGGGAGCAGTTTGAGATTCGTACGCATAAACGTCTGATTGATATTCTCAATCCAACGCCGCAAACGGTGGATGCGCTGATGAAGCTGGAGCTTTCCTCCGGGGTGGATATCAAAATTAAAGCGGAGGCAGCGTAAGAGAGATATTGCGAGGACTCGAGAATTCGAGGACTCGAACAGAAATAATCGAGTTCTCGATTCCTCGAGTTCTCGGTTTCTCGCTGAGGAAATTATGAGAACAGGATTAATCGCAAAGAAATTGGGTATGACGACCGTGTACTCCGAATTCGGGGAAGAAACGGGCGTCACCCTGCTGCAGGTGGAGCACTGCCAGGTCGTGTCCCAGCGCACCAAAGAGAAAGACGGCTACACGGCCGTGCAGCTTGGCGTGGGCAAAGCCAAAGTGAAAAATACCTCCAAAGCCATGCGCGGCCATTATGCGAAAGCCAAGGTAGAGCCCAAGCGTTGCTTGAAAGAATTCCGCGTCGCGGAAGATGCCATGATTGAACCCGGTACCGAGCTGCTCGCTTCGCATTTTGTGCCAGGTCAGTATGTGGACGTGCAAGGCACCACCATTGGTAAAGGCTTCGCGGGCGCAATGAAGCGCTGGAATTTCAGAGGATTAGAAGCCACCCACGGCGTGTCGGTCTCGCACCGTTCGCACGGCTCCACCGGCCAGCGCCAAGACCCCGGCAAAACCTTCAAGGGCAAAAAAATGGCAGGGCATTACGGGGTGGAAACCGTAACGCAGCAGAATCTCGAAGTCATCAGCGTGGACGAGTCCACAGGCCTGATCGCCCTCAAAGGCGCTGTGCCTGGGCATGCGGAAGCCTACCTTTTCATTACCGATGCCGTAAAACGTGGCCGTCATCCGAGCGCGCCGTATCCTGCGGGAATCAGGAACCAGAATCCAGAAACCGGAACCCAGAAACCGCAAGTGGGCGATCCCGAAATCCAGGCGGAAAGTTGAGAAAAGGTCGGTTCGATATGAAAACAACAGTCATCACACTCGATAACAGTGCCGCCGGGGAGATTGAGCTTTCCGAAGCGGTGTTTGGTCTTCCGGAACGCAAAGATATTCTGCACCGCATGGTGCAATACCAGCGCGCGAAAGCCCAGGCCGGTACGCATAAAACCAAAGGTATTTCGGAAATCAGCGGTTCCACCAAAAAACCGTGGAAACAAAAAGGCACGGGCCGTGCACGCCAGGGTTCCATCCGCTCGCCGCAATGGCGCGGTGGTGCCACCATTTTCGGGCCTGTGGTACGCTCTCACGCGTTTTCCTTGCCCAAAAAAGTGCGTGCATTGGCACTTAAAACCGCCCTTTCGGTAAAGCAGGCGCAAGGCAATTTAATTGTGCTGGAAAGTGCCACCTTCCCCAAAGCAAAAACCAAGGATCTGGCGGCTTCTTTCCAGAAACTGGGTTTTAACTCCACCCTCATCATTGATGCGAAGGTGGATGAAGGATTCGCCAAAGCCGCACGCAACATCAAGCATATCGACGTGCTGCCCACCATCGGCGCGAATGTGTACGATATTTTACGCCACCGCCAGCTGGTGCTGACCAAAGACGCGGTACGCGCACTTGAGGAGCGTTTAGCATGAAACTGTTCAAACGCAAAAAGCAAGCGGCAGGAGCGGAAAACTCAATCCGCATCAGCCACTATAATGTGATCGAAGCCCCGGTGATTACGGAAAAATCCGCCCTGGCCTCTGAGCAAAATAAAGTGGTGTTCAAAGTATGCAACAATGCCAGCAAAACCGAAATTAAAGAAGCCGTAGAAGCGCTCTTTAATGTGAAGGTCAAAGCGGTGAATACCCTCAACCGCAAAGGCAAAACCAAGCTTTTCCGTGGCCGCCCCGGCAGGCAGTCGGACGTGAAGAAAGCGACGGTCACGCTGGAGGCTGGGCAAAGCATCGATTTCGCAGCGGGGTTAAAGTAAGCATATGGCACTCAAATCATTCCGTCCCACCACACCGTCGCAGCGCCAGCTGGTGCTGATTGACCGTTCCGAACTGTGGAAGGGCAAACCCGTTAAAAGTCTCACCGAGGGGCTGCGCAAAACCGGTGGACGCAACAATCAGGGCCGCCTGACCAGCAGGCGTATCGGCGGTGGCCATAAGCGCGCTTACCGCCTGATCGATTTCAAACGCCAGCGTCATGATATACCCGCGGTGGTGGAGCGCATTGAGTATGATCCCAATCGTTCGGCTTTTATTGCGCTTATTAAGTATCAAGACGGTGAGCTTTCCTATATCCTGGCACCGCAGCGCTTAAGTCTTGGCGACGTAGTAATTTCTGCGGAGCGTGCCGATATTAAGCCTGGTAACGCCATGCCGCTCAAAAACATTCCCGTGGGCACTATTGTGCACAACGTGGAGATGAAAGTGGGTAAAGGCGGTCAGATCGCCCGTGCGGCAGGAAGTTACGTGCAGCTTGTGGGCAAAGACGCAGGCTACGCTCAAGTAAAGCTCCGTTCCGGCGAACTTCGGATGATTCACGCTGAATGCATGGCGACCATTGGCGCGGTTTCCAATCCCGACCACCAGAACGAAGTGATTGGTAAAGCGGGCCGCTCCCGCTGGAAGGGCATTCGCCCCGTAGTGCGCGGTGTGGCCATGAACCCGATCGATCACCCGCATGGCGGCGGTGAAGGCCGTACCTCCGGTGGACGTCACCCCGTGACCCCATGGGGTAAACCGACTAAGGGCGCCAAAACGCGCTCGCGGAAGAAAGTGAATAAATTGATTATTAAGAATAGGCACGGGAAATAAGGTAATACGAGGACTTGAGGAATCAAGGATTCGATAACTAAAGAAAGGAAAAGTTCGGGTTCTCGAATTCTCGAGTTCTCGAATTCTCGAGAGGAACTATGGCACGCAGCGTTTGGAAAGGCCCTTTTGTAGACGGATACCTTTTGAAGAAGGCGGATGTCGCGCGCGCATCGGGGCGTAACCAGGTTATCAAGACCTGGTCGCGTAGAAGCACGATCAGTCCACAATTTGTGGGCATGACATTTGCTGTCTACAACGGCAAGAAGTTCATCCCCGTTTCCGTAAACGAGGATATGGTCGGGCATAAGCTTGGGGAGTTCGCGCCTACGCGTACTTTCCAGGGGCATGGCGGCGATAAAAAAGTAGTGAAGAAATAGTATCGGATTGAGTGGGTTATGACAGCTAAGAAAGCATACCGGGACGGCAGCGAGGCGAAAGCGATTGCCAATCGTTTGCGCATCAGTCCCCAGAAGCTCAATCTGGTGGCGCAAATGATTCGTGGCCAGCGAGTGGCAAGCGCTCTCGATCAGCTGACTTTTTCCAGCAAACGCATTTCTCAGGATGTGAAAAAAGCGCTGCAATCAGCTATCGCCAACGCAGAGAACAACCATAATCTTAACGTAGACGAACTTTATGTCAAAGAAGCCTACGTGGGAAAAAATTTAGTGATGAAGCGTATGCATACGCGGGGCCGTGGCCGTTCAGCACGCGTGTTCAAGCCGTTTAGCAACCTGACCATCGTGGTCGGCGAGCGGAAGGAGTAATCAAGTGGGTCAGAAAGTTAACGCAACAGGCTTACGCCTTGGCATCAATAAAACCTGGGATTCGCGTTGGTATGCGGATGCGGATTATGCCAAACGGCTGCATGAGGATTTAAAAATCCAGGATTACCTCAAGAAAAATCTTGCTTCAGCCGGCGTTTCCAGCGTGATCATCGAGCGTCCTAGTAAAAAGGCGCACGTCACCATCCACGCGGCGCGGCCTGGGGTTGTTATCGGTAAAAAAGGCGCGGACATTGATAACATCAAGAAGGATATCGCTAAACTCACCAAAGATGAGGTGAATATCAATATTGTGCCTGTGGTGAAGCCTGAGATTGATGCTGCTTTGGTGGCAGAATCCGTGGCGCAGCAGCTTGAAAAACGTGCGTCTTTCCGTCGCGCGATGAAGCGGGCCGTGCAATCGGCCATGCGTCTTGGCGCACTCGGTATTCGCATCAATTGTTCCGGCCGTCTGGGTGGCGCGGAGATTGCGCGTATGGAGTGGTACCGCGAAGGGCGCGTGCCTTTGCATACATTACGCGCAGATGTGGATTATGGAACCGCTGAGGCGCTTACCGCTTATGGCATCATCGGCATTAAGGTGTGGGTATTTAAGGGCGAAATCCTCGGTAAGCAGAAGAAAAATCAGGAAGCGGCGAATGAGAACGCTGCTGAACTATTCATTTCAAGTAACGAGCCGCGTCATGCTTAGTCCTAAAAAAACCAAATACCGTAAGCAGCATAAAGGCCGCATTCATGGTGATGCTAAAGGAGGGTTCACACTCAACTTCGGTGAGTATGGCTTGAAAGCCATGGAGCCGGAACGTATTACGGCACGCCAAATTGAAGCGGCGCGTCGTGCCATTTCGCGTTACGTAAAGCGTGTTGGTCGTATGTGGATTCGGGTGTTTCCGGATGTGCCGGTAACCAATAAGCCTGCGGAAGTGCGCATGGGTTCCGGTAAGGGGTCGGTGGAGTACTGGGCGGCGCGTGTAAAGCCCGGCCGTATTTTATTTGAGATTGACGGCGTGGATGAGAAAACGGCGCGTGAAGCCTTCGATCGCGCCTCGGCCAAGCTGCCGATTAAGACCAAGTTCGTGGCGCGCTTGGTAGAAGGAGAATAGGTGATGAAATTTGAGGAATTAAAGGGAAAAACCGTGGAAGAGTTGAATAGCATGATACGCGAGATGAAGAGAGAACAGCTTAATCTGCGCTTTCAGGCTGCCACGGGGGAATTGACGAATATGGGGCGCTTTAAGGAAGTGCGCCGCTCCATTGCGCGCCTTTGTACTGCCATTAATCAGAAGAAGGAAGGTTAGGCCATGCCAAAACGTATTCTTCAAGGAGTTGTGGTAAGCGATAAAGCGCAAAAAACCGTAGTGGTTCGTGTCGAGCGCCGTGTTTCTCATCCTATCTATAAAAAAACCATTCGGATGTCGAAAAAATTTGCTGCGCATGATGAGCGCGAGCAGTTTAAAATCGGCGATGTTGTCAGGATCGTTGAGTCTAGGCCGATGTCTAAAACCAAGCGTTGGGCGGTGGTTTATGGAGAGGTGGCCGTATGATCCAGATGCAATCTAATTTGGACGTTGCCGATAACACCGGCGCTAAGCGTGTGCAGTGTATTAAGGTAATTGGCGGTTCACACCGCCGGTTCGCTTCCGTTGGCGATGTGATTGTGGTTTCTGTAAAAGAGGCCATTCCGCGTGGTAAAGTAAAGAAAGGCGAGGTGCACCGGGCTGTTATTGTCCGTACCCGCCGTGATATCCGGCGCGCTGACGGCTCCACCATCCGGTTCGATCGTAATGCGGCAGTGCTGATCAATAAACAAAACGAGCCCATTGGTACGCGTATTTTTGGGCCTGTCACGCGTGAATTGCGGGCAAAGTCATTTATGAAAATTGTCTCGCTGGCACCGGAAGTATTGTAAGGAACTGTTGGTTATGAAAATGAAAATTAAGAAGGGCGACGAAGTGATCGTGATCGCCGGAAAAGACAAGGGGAAACGGGGTGGCGTTTTGAAGGTGCTCCCGGACGAAAACCGTGTTCTTGTGGCCGGTGTTAACATTGCTACGCATCATGTGAAACCTTCGCGCACGAGCGGTGGTGGCATTGAGAAAAAAGAGGCTTTCATTCATGCGTCAAATGTGGCGTTGGTTGATCTTAAGTCTGGCAGGCCTACCCGGGTGGGATATAAAATAGAAGGTGAGCGCAAAGTGCGTGTGGCAAAGCGCTCCGGTGAGGTGATCAATGGCTAAAACAGCTGCGAAGAAAAAAGAAGATGTAACGCTCACGCGCCTGCAAGGCGTGTATGAGAAGGAGTTGCGCGCTTCTTTGCAAAAAGAATTTAACTACAGCAACCCTATGCAGGTGCCGAAGCTGGACAAGATTGTCATCAATATGGGGGTTGGCGAGAACGTGAACGATAGTAAAATCGTTCAGGCTGCGGCTGCGGAGTTGGCATTGATCTCCGGTCAGAAGGCCGTTGTAACGCGTTCTAAAAAGTCGATTGCCGGATTTAAATTGCGTGAGAACATGCCCATTGGTTGCAAGGTAACCTTACGCAAGCAGCGTATGTATGAGTTTCTTGATCGCCTGGTGAACGTCGCGCTGCCCCGTGTGCGTGACTTCCGCGGCTTGAATCCAAAAAGCTTCGATGGCCGTGGCAATTACGCGATGGGGTTAAAGGAACAGATCGTGTTTCCGGAAATCAACTATGACAAAATCGATGCCGTGCGCGGGATGGATATCATCATCGTTACCACCGCTAAGACCGATGAAGAAGCACGTGCGTTGCTGCGCGGCTTTAATATGCCGTTTATTAAGTAGGATTAGGATATATGGCTAAAACGAGTTCCATTGAAAAAAACAATCGCCGTGCGAAGATGATCAAACAGCAGGCAAGCAAGCGTGCTGCGTTGAAGGCGATGGTGATGAATAAAAATCTGCCGATGGATGAGCGCATCCAGGCGCAGATGAAATTATCCGCGCTACCGCGCAACGGTGCTGCCAGCCGGCATCGCAACCGCTGTGAACTGACCGGACGCGCCCGCAGCGTCTACCGAAAATTTAAACTCTCGCGCATTAAGTTGCGTGAGCTTGGTGCAGCGGGGCGCATTCCCGGTCTCACCAAGGCCAGCTGGTAGAAAGGGAGATATCTGTTATGTCGATGAATGATCTCCTCTCCGATTTGATCGCCCGTATCCGCAATGGGCAGGCGGCGCGCTTGCCGGAAATCCGTTGCCAATATTCTAAACTTCTTGCTGCTGTGTGCGAGGTTCTTGTAAAAGAGGGGTATATCGCTACTTACCGCATGGAAGAAGTAGCGAGTGGGCGCGCTGAACTGGTAATTGAGCTTAAATACCATGAAGATGAAGCGGTTATTAAGGAGATCAAACGTATCTCCTCGCCGGGCCGTCGTGTTTACCGTAGCGTAAGCAGCATGCCACGCGTGCATAATGGCCTGGGTATCGCTATCATCTCCACTTCCCAGGGTGTGATGTCGGATTTCGATGCCCGCCAGGCCAATGTGGGCGGTGAAGTCTTGTGCAGCGTGTTTTAATTATTGTGAAGAGATAAGGGATTTAAGCGTATGTCACGCGTAGGAAAATTACCGGTTGCCATTCCTTCAGGAGTCAATGTCTCCGTTGCTGGTGGCGATGTTACCGTTAAGGGGGCTAAAGGAGAGCTGAAAGCTTCCTTTACTTCCGATGTTACCATCGAAGTAAAAGATGGCAAGGTAATCGTCCTGCCGGTGAATAAGAGCAACCAGCGTGCGCGTGCTATGTGGGGTATGTCCCGCAATATCGTGCGTAATATGGTAGAGGGTGTTTCTAAGGGATACACCAAAAAGCTTGAGATTAACGGTGTTGGTTTTCGGGCTGCGGCGGATAAAAACTTCCTCACTCTGGCGCTTGGGTTCAGCCATGAAATTAAATACGCCATTCCTGTGGGCATTGAAATCAAGTGTGAAAAGCCAACGCTTGTCGTCATTAGCGGTTTTGATAAACGCCTGGTAGGGCAGGTGGCTTCTGAGATCCGTGCTCTGCGTAAACCTGAGCCTTATAAAGGAAAAGGTGTGCGTTATGAAGGCGAGTATGTACGTCAGAAAGAAGGAAAGAAAAAATAATGAGTCAGTCAGTCAAATCAAAGGCGTTATTCGCCCGTCGTCAGCAGCGCGTGCGTACGTCGCTGCGGAAAAAAGGCTCTGGGAAGCCGCGTTTGTCCGTTTTTCGCTCCGGCCAGCATATCTATGTGCAGCTGATTGATGATACGAAAGGCGCAACGTTAGCCGCTGCCAGCACGCTTGATAGCGCCATTAAAGGTAAGGTAAAATCAACGGCGTCTATCGATGCAGCAAAAGCCGTGGGCGTGATGATTGCCGAGCGAGCCAAAGCGCTGAAGGTGGAAAAAGTGGTATTTGACCGTGGAGGATATCTTTTTCATGGTCGGGTAAAGGCATTGGCCGATGCGGCACGTGAAAGCGGGTTGCAGTTCTAGTAGCATTTAAAAAGACAG
>CAZRJZ010000048.1:0-8091 GCA_964600465.1 uncultured Rickettsiales bacterium | reverse complement strand
CTGGCAAAGTTCGAAGATCTCGACCTGTATATCACGCTGCTGCTGAAGCAGAAGCTGAAAGGCATTATGCTGCCCGGCTGGCAGTTTCTCGCATTTTATATTGACCGCGGGCTCACCTTCAGCGGGGGCAATGCACAGGCGCTGGAAGCCGTGCGCCAGAAATGGGGATTGCCCGGCCCAAGTATCGTAGCACCGAAGTAATCTATTCTTATGAAGTATTCAATAGAACAATATCCGAAAAATAAGGACACAGATGAGAAGATGCTGTCTGCGGAAATGAAATTGATACGAGCTAAACAGAAACGGTTTACCTATGGGAAAAGCTATAAATGCAAATGCTGCAGAAAAGAATTAAAGATTAAAGAGTTTTATGTAAAAGATAAACACACCGGCAGGAGAAGTACAAAATGCCGGGATTGTCAAATGTTGGGGATGGGAGTAGTTGAAATCGGAAGATTAAGGTTTGCAAAGGATCTATTCAAAAAGCATTTCAGGCGGTGCAGTGTTTGTAAGAACATAAAGCCACTTACCGAATACGCACATGACAAAAGCAGTTACGGTGGCTATGCGAATAACTGCAAAGAATGCAATCGTGCGGCAGTAGCCAAACTGCAACAACACGGAAAGACAACTATAAGTGATTGGTATGTGAGGGAATACGGAAAGAGAAGCGGGATTTCAAAATTTGACAAGTCAACAATAAGCAGGCTCCGGAAAGAAATAATCGAAAAGAGAAAATCAAAATACTTTATTGACGGAAAAGAGTTTGTCACGATTGCAGCGTTTGCACAATATATTAAAAGCGAATACGGATTGCCAATAACGATGACCAAAAAAAGAATATCAGAGGGCAAATCGCCTGAAGAGTGTAAGCTAACAGAAAACCAAATGAGAAGCATGGCTTACTCCAAAGGCAAGATAAAAGTAACAGATACGGTAACAGGGGAAATATTTGAGTTTGTAAACACCAACGATGCGGAACTGCTAAAAATGTTTGCATCGGTGACAATAGCGCATGGAATAAAAACAGGAAACAAGACACGAATAACGAAACTTTCAAAGTACAAAAACCCCTGCACGATAGAACGGATTTAATTCTGTCAAATGTGCAAGAAACTACTACATTTGTAAAAACTTATACCAATGTTAAAATCAAAAGCATCCGCTGAAAATCCGGAAGTCACCGCTCCTGTAAAAACAAAAGCGAAATCCAACGGGAAGCCTGCCGCGAAGCGCCAGGCAGCCGCGAAAAAAAATGAAGACGAGCCGCAACAGAGTGAAGCAGCTGCAGCTGCAGTCACAGATCAGGCTCCTTCGCTGCAGCAAATAATTAAGCGCGACCGCAGGTCGGCTCCGCTCAGCAACCAAAATGCGGAAGCTGCAGCCCCCAAGCCGGAAACAGGGGCGCAACAGCCGGTGCCGTTTACGCGCCAGCCCTTGACGAATGCCAACCGCAATCATGCCCTTCCGGCAAAGCCGGCAGTGCGTGCGCCTGGCGCACAGGTGGAAGTCACCAGCAATTTTCTTGCGCTGTGCGGGCAGGCCAGCGAGATGCTGCTGCGCGAGAAAACGGTAAGCCAGAGCGATGTGCGCGCATTGCTGTATGACAGGAAAAGCCTGCTGCAGCGCGACACGCACACCCTCACCTTCATTGACTGCGGCAAGTCAGGCAGCAACACCAATTTCAAAATTGCCATCGAGGATAATACCGGGCAGCGCCAGGAGGTGCCCTTTGGCGATAAGTTTGTCCGCCTGTTTCACATCCCGGGCAAGAAAAAGTAAGCGATGCGCAGGCTGGCACGCACTTTTTTAGGCATCGCATTAATTGCCGGCATTGTGCTCATTTTTGATGTTGGTGATATAGTACAAGCCACCGCGCGGATTATGTTGTTCGTATTTATCGTATTGTTTTTGATTGCTTTGATTGCCGCCCTTTTCGGCATAAAAAAATTAAAATGATTTTTCAGCTTAACGTCCTTTCGCTGAAGATTACCAACAAGGTTGCGGCTATCCGCCAGGTAGAGCTGTGGAATCCCGCTTTTCAGATGCCGGAAGGCGTCTCTGTTGAGATGGAGTACGGCATCCCGTATGACGACCTGCTGCAGTTTAAAGACAAGCCGTTGCCGCTGCCTGCCACGAAGCTGCATTACTATGCTACCAGCCTTGCACAATACAACATGGATTTTTTCCGCGTGCAGGGAGAGGACCACGAGCCGCTCAATCCTTATTTCCGTGCTGCCTATGGCGACACGCTGGAGAAGATAAAGCATTCCTTCAGGCGCGGGTTTAAGCAGAAAGACAAAGACTGGCTGGCGCTGATGTTTGGCGTGCGCATCGAACGTGCGATGAATCTGCGCAACGAGCACTGGAAGCTGAATGTGCTGGCAGAAGAAACAATCCTGCTGGATGTATTCTTAGGCGCTGAAATCAAAATAAAAGATGAATGAGCAAAAAGCGCGCACGCGCAAATCCGCGATTGAATTAGCAAAGTCACTGCTGGCGATGTCTAATGCCAAAGAGCTGCACAAGGGGGAATCTGTGGCCGCTTCCAGACGGCTGCGTGCCCTCATGGATAAATATAAGCTCTCCATCGAAGAGCTGGAAGAGAATACGGTGAAAGAGTTTACCTTTCCCTGGCGCTTCGAGCTGCATCGCAAATTCATTTACAGCGTGCTTATTTCCGTGATGGATGACGACCAGCGGGCCGGTGGCGTATGGTTCTCTCCGCGCCCGAAGCTCGTACATGCGGAGCTCACCATGGCGGAAAATATCGAGGCGCGCGAGAAGCTGGAATTTTACTGGGCGGATTTCAAGAGCCAGCTGGATTTCTTCTATGTGGGCTACATCCAGAAAAACAAGCTGGTGATGAGCAGCGACAATAACCCGCCTCCGGAACTTTCGCCCGAAGATTTAGAGAAAATGCAGCGCGTCATCCGCCTGATGCCGGGAATCGAAAAAACAAGTTTCAGGAAAGCGCTCTCAATGAGAAAATAACAAGCTATGCGATTTTACGAATTATACGACTACGAAGTGCGCGAGCTGCAAGGCTGGAAAGCCTTCCTTGCAGGTGAAATGCAGCCGGAATAAATAGTTGCGTCTGCGTTCGGAAAGAAAAGGATAAATTCGGCCGTTATTCTCCACCAAATAACATTCCATTCCTGTGCTTAATCCTTTTATCGCGGACAACTGGTTTAAAGCAAATCCCGGAAAGGTTCTCGGAGAGCAGGTCACTGCTGTCGGGCAGCATGGCCGGCAGATCATTAAAATAAAAGGCGGCTCGCTGGAGGGCATCAGCTGCCCTGTCGTAGCAAAGACCATTCATGCCGCCCCGGTAAATGTTACCACGCTGCCGATCGGGCAGATTGTGCAGCAGGTGCAGGCGAATTTTAAAAAGAAAAATACCGTCAAGCCCGCAAACCCCGACTATTACACCTTTCGGGAGATTTACAACCAATATAATTCGGACATCAGCCGCGAAGAGCTGGAGGCGTATTTGCATACGCACCCCTATTTACCCTGGAAAAAGTGGATAGATAAATTTACGCTCAGCGAAGAAGACCTGATTGAGCAGTCGCTGGTGTTTGTCACCGGCCTGCCTGTAACGAAAAGCGGCAGCCCGAAGCTGGAATATCGTTATTCTTATCTTTCCGGCAATGTCATTCAGAAGCTGCATACGCTGCAGGACAAGCATAAAGATTACATCACCGCAACCTATGGCGACAGCGTGTATAATGCCCAGGTAGCAGCGCTGCAGCAGGTGCTGCCGGTGCGCAAGCAAATTGGAGAAGCAGGCGATTCAGAAGAGCTGTCAAAAGAGCGCCTGGTGCTGCTGCCGCATTCCAATATTTCCAAAGAGTTTAAGATTCATGAAATTCTTGAGCAGGCGGTGGCGCGTGATGCGGGCGGCAAGTCGCTGCTGGATTTTTTCAAGGAGTGGCTGCATGTCATTCCGCAATCCGACTTTGAATTGTCGCAGGCAGATGAAGTGATTAAATACTATCTGGAAAACACTTCGAAAGCGGTGTCCAGGACGATAGAAGACCCGAATAATCCTGGATTTCAGATAAAACGCTCGAAGGAAGATATTGATAAGGATGAGCGGCTGGCGGTGTATCTGAAGCAGCGCGTGAAGCAGGATGGCGACCGGTTGTTTACCCGCTTCATCCGCGAGCAGCTGCTGCCGACCGACAAGGACCTGCTGGAATATGTCTGGAATGAAAAGTTTAACGGGCTGGTAGAGCTCAACCTGAATAAAATTCCGGTAGCGTTCAGCTTTGGCAACCGTTTTAAGCGCGTGTCGTATGGGCTGGACATGCCGATTTTGACCGACCCGCAGCGCAGTGGCGTAGCGTTTCTCGCAGAGAAGAAGTCCGGCATCAACGCCTTTGATGTGGGGGGCGGCAAAACGCTTACCCTTGCCGCGCACATGAGCTATGCGATTGATAACAACCTCGCGCGCTTTCCGCTGGCGGGAATGCCCAATGCGGTGTATGAGAAAACCGCGCACGAGCTGCAGGGCTATGACGAGCAGGAAAACGGGCAGACCGTGCATTATTCCGGGGTGCTGGAATTCCTGCCGAAGATCCGCCACTTGTATAACCTGAATGCGGAGCTGGTGCGCAGAACGCTGAAGACGTATTCCGCGCAGGATGAGCAGGTGATGAACGACCTCAAGGAAGAGCTGGGCCGCCTCACGGTGGATATGCGCACCGCAAAGGCAACGAAAGTCCTGCCGGCAAGGCTGGATGACAATAGCTATCCCTATTGGAATCTGTTGCATCATCCCGAGGACGGGTGGGTCGTGCAAATTGAGAAGGAATTAGATAAGCAAGAGATTGCGATATTAAAAAAGCGCGATACCCGCCAGCAGAAGGAAGGGCGCGTAAAGAGCTTTTTAAATGCACAGGGCTTTGCTCCCGACAAAACCAGCAGCAGGTATCCGGAATATGAAGCATGGCTGAAAGAGTTTCATGCGGAAACAACCCGTTTGCTGGATGTGAATAAAAATGCGTTTGCAGTGAAGGTGGTGGAGCGCGTGCGCAAGCATGTGAATGCGCTGTATGAACATGCGGTGTTTACGCGCGGCAAGTTTAAGCCGGTGCCTCCGGGAACGATTTCGATGATTACGGAAGAGGGGCTTGAAAAGCTGGGCGTGCGGAATAATCAGGATTTGATAGAAGAGCTGTATGAAATCATGGAGCAGGGCGAGCAATATACGAAAGAGAAAGAGGCGGCAGGACTGCTGCGCACGATCCAGTCGCGCGTGGGCTCGGTGCTGTATGGCAGCAAGATTTATATTGAAGACCTCGGCATTGACTACTTCTGGCTGGATGAGGCGCATTCGGCAAAGAAAATTATTACCCGCCTGAAGGGCGAGCCGAAACCCGCTCAGCCGGTTACTGCTTCCGGGCAGACCAGCAAATATATCTCCCGCGATAAGCCCTACTATGACCTGAAGTATGGCGACCCTTCCAACTTCGCCATCAGCATTTTTGCGCTGGCCCGCCATATCCAGCGCACCTACAAGCGCAACGTGGTGTTGACTACGGCTACTCCGTTTGAAAATTCTCCGCTGGAAGTATACAGCATGTTGATGCTGGCCAATTATGAGTTTTTGATTGAGCAGGGCTTCGCCAATATGAAGGACTTTTTCGACACCTTCATGCGCATTGAGTGGGATTTGAAGATTACGCCCAAGAACGACATTGTGTTTGGCGTGGTGCTGAACGGCTATAATAACCTGCCGCAGCTGCGCACCCTGGTGCGCTATCTTATTGACCACAAAACGGGCGATGAGCTGAAAGTAGAGCGTCCGCAGAAAATCACGCTGCCCAATGATGAGATTAAAACGATTCTGCGTTTTACCGATGAGCAGCAGCGCATGATGACCGAGGTGGAAGATTATATGCTTACGGGCGGCTCGCTGGCGGATATCTGCGAGCGCGCCTGGAAAGAAGAGCGCGAGGAAACGATGGCAGCCCGCAAGATGCTGCTGTCAAAAGCAAAGACCGCTGCGGAGCGCGAGGCGATTCTTTCCGGGGTGATGCAGGAAGACCCGGAGGAATACCTGGCGATGCTCAATGACGACCAGATGAAGGAATTTCTCGATAAAAAATTTACCGAGGTTTCTATGCAATATGACGAGCTGTCTACGGCTGACCAGCTCGGGGTGCGTTTGATGCAGGGGCTGGCGATGATGCGGCAGATTGCGCTCTCCCCTTATTTGTTTACCTGCAAGAAAGTGCTGGACCTGAAGCCGGACTATGAGCAATACGTGCGTACTTCTCCAAAGCTGCTGTATGTGATGGAGTGCATCAAGTCTGTGCGGGAATATAACATTGCGCACAAGCAGCACATCACCGGGCAGGTCATGTATATGAATGCCGGCATTGACTACTTCCACCTGCTGAAAGAATACCTGGTGAAAGAGGTGGGCTATGCCGAACATGAAGTAGAGATGATTGGCGGACGCCATAACCAGAGCATGACCGACCGCGAGCGGGTAAAGGATTTGTATCTGAAGGGCATCGTCAAGGTGATGATTGGCACGAAAGCGATTTTGACAGGGGTGGATCTGCAGACCTACACTTCAGTAATGTATAACTGTTATTATGATTTTAACCCCACTGACGCACAGCAGTACGAGGGTAGGGGCTGGAGACGTGGAAACCTGAATGAGTTTATTCGCATCGTCTATCCGATGCTGCAAAATTCTGCCGATCCGATTTTGTTTCAGTACATGCAGGAGAAGCTGCTGCGCATCAAAGACATCTGGGATATCAACGGCAAGAAGTCACAGCTGGATTTGAAGGACTTCGACCCGGAAAAGCTCAAGTATGACCTCATTACGGACCCGCGCAAGAAAGCCAAGATTTCCATTATCCGCGACCATTACAAGCTCGATACGCAGCTGCTGCAGCTGAAGAACCAGGAAGAGAAGGTAAAGGAAATCAAGCCGGTGGCGGATGACTTCTTCCAGAAGCGTGATGTGGTGGTGGCGCATTTAGACCCGCTCATCCAGCATCGCCTGGACCAGACCGACCTGCCGCGCGTGCGGGGCAAGTTCAGCGACAAGCGCAAGGCGCTGGAATATGATAACAACCAGGTGCAGGCACAGCTGAATATTTTGCTGGATGACATCAAAAAAGAAGCAGCGGTGAAGATAAATGTGAACGCAAAGGATGCCGCAGAAAAACTGAAGCAGAAAGAGGCGCGGGTGAAGGAGCAGGAAAAGCAGAAGCAAACCCTGGAGCAAAACCTGGTGAAAAATGCCAAGAAGCAGAAAGAGAATGACGAGCAGGAGGTGCTGATGGTGCAGAAGAAAAAAGATGCCGCGAAGGAGTTGCAGGACATCCTCGCTTCCCAGCCGGTAGCTACCACAGAGATACGCGACCGCAACCGCGTGATTTATACTTTGTGCGATGAGTTTATTGAATACCTTTCCGGCACGGCCAGCTATCCGAAGTCGTGGTCGGTGCATCAGGACCTCTTCAGCTTTCGTAGCGCTTACCGTAATTTCTACGACATGAAGCGCAGGATTATGGACCCCATCGGGCTTACCGATAAAGATATTCCCCGCGCGGCACAGCTGTATCAGAAAAAGATGGACGATCTGCAGGCGGAAATGGATAAGCTGGAAGCAACTATGCCGCAACGCATCGCGGATATCACACATGAAATCAACGCTAACGCAATCTACTGGCGCACCCCGAAAGAGGCAGCGCAGGAGTTTGCCAAGCTCAACTATTTGCTTGACCAGGTGCGCACGCCTGTCATAGACGTGCCGCATCAGGAAGTTCCTGCTTCGGCCGAGCCGGATGAAGACCCGGAAGCCATCGCGCAGGAGCAGCGCATCCGCATCCTGCAAATGCAACGGAAGCGTAAAAAGGTGGCTCAAAATAAAAACGAGCCAAAATAAATTTATCCACACGCTCCCCGCGTGCATCCTGCCGCGTTTTTTCGCCTCCCCAACTATTGCCCTGCCTGTGTTTGCCGCCCGAAAATTTTTTATGAACATGCACCATCATTGACGCCCATCGGCATAAATAGACTATTTTAAGCATCCGTATTTTTTGGTTTGCCTAACTTTGT
>CAZRJZ010000047.1:339-8250 GCA_964600465.1 uncultured Rickettsiales bacterium | reverse complement strand
GTCATTTGCCTCCACCATGGCCCGAATTTCTTCCACTTTTCCCTTGCCGAACAAAGTAGAGGGGCGATGCCGCGCAAGCGTTACTATTAACCCTTGCACTACCGTAAGATCGATGGCATGCGCCAGGCCGATCGCTTCTTCCAGCTTACCTTCCACGGCGCGCGCAGAGAGGATCGAAGATTTAAAATGCGGGTGAACAATAAGCGCTGCGGACATCAAGCGTATTTTCGTAAATGAAGATTCATACATTGCCTGACTGCCGCAAGGAAGCAATCGATTTTGGCTTGATTTGAAAAGAATTTTGCCGCATGTGTATGCACTGGTCGATCATTTCCTTCCTGAAGAATGGGTATTGTAGTGAATACTGTGAAGCAACTTTTTCGGTTTTTTGTGCTAGCGCTGCTGACAAGTTCGCCATTGATCGCCGCGCCGAAGGCACAATCCAAGGCCGCCCAGGATGTTATACAAAGCGTCCGCGTGGAAGGCAATCAGCGCATCGAAGAAAAAACCGTTCGCACCTACCTCGGATTGCGCGAAGGTGGACGATTCGACCCCGCCTCCATCGACGCCAGCTTAAAATCCCTCTTCGCCACCGGCTTCTTTTCGGATGTAAAGCTCCTGCGCGATGGGGGTGCGTTAATTGTAAAAGTACAAGAAAACCCGATCATTAACCGCGTCGCTTTCGAAGGCAATAATCGGGTGGAGACGGATACGCTGGAGAAGGAAATTGAGCTTAAGCCACGCTCCATCTACACCCGCACGAAAGTCCAGTCCGATGTTAAACGTTTGCTCGATGTTTATCGGCACGGCGGCAGGTATACCGCCACTGTAGAGCCGAAAACCATCGCGCTCGACCAGAATCGAGTGGATCTTGTGTATGAGATCAATGAAGGCCCCGTGGCGCGCATCAAGAAGGTCACGTTTATCGGCAATAATGTTTTTTCACGCAGCGCCCTACTGGATGTTATCCGCACCTCGGAGGAACGCTGGTGGAAATTCTTGACCGACAATGATAAATACGACGCCGACCGCGTGCAGTACGACCAGGAACTTCTTCGCCGTTATTATGTCTCGCAAGGCTATGCGGATTTTCAAGTTAAGGCCGCCCATGCGGAATTAACACCCGAAAAAGACGCATTTTTCGTCACGTACGTATTGGATGAAGGGCCGCGCTACAATTTAAACAGAGTCGATATCCAAAGCAGTATCAAAGGCGAAGAGAAGCCCGATTTCGGCAGCATTATCAAAACCCGCTCCGGCGAAATCTACGACGCCAGTGAGGTTGACTCCACCGTGGAAGCGATCACCAAGGAATTGGGCAATCGCGGGTATGCGTTTGTGGATGTCAGTCCGCAACTGGCTCGCAATCGGGAGAATCAAACCATTGACCTTACTTACGTAGTCAAGCCCGGCCCAAGGGTGTATGTAGAGCGCATTAATATCGCCGGTAACGTGCGTACGCTCGATAACGTGATCCGGCGGGAATTCCGCCTGGCAGAAGGCGATCCGTTCAATACCTCTAAGCTGTCCCGCACCGAGCAGCGGCTGAACAATTTGGGCTATTTTGAAAAAGTAGAGGTAAAAAACGAGCCTGGCTCCGCAGCCGACAAAACCGTGGTTAACGTAGATGTGCAGGAAAAATCCACCGGAGAAGTCAACTTAGGGGCCGGATTCTCTTCCACCGATGGCGCCTTGGCGGATGTCGGCATCCGTGAGAGCAATCTTCTGGGACGCGGACAGGAGGCACACGCCAGGCTCACCTATGCGGCAAGACGCAAACAAGCCGAACTCGGTTTTACGGAACCGTATTTCTTAGGGCGTGACCTTTCCGCCGGGTTCGACCTATTCCGCACGCGATATGATTTCCTAACCGAATCTTCCTATAATCTGGACAGCACCGGTTTTACGCTACGCGCAGGGTATAATTTGCAAGAGCATTTGCAGCATTCGGTCAACTATTCCTTCCGCGACAACAAAATCAGCGACGTGCAGCCGTTTGCCTCCCGCTTTATCCGCGACCAGGTAGGACGCAATATCAACTCCGCTATCGGTCACGCGCTCGCGTATGACACGCGTAACAATCGTTTTGATCCCACGGACGGCTATTATGCCAAAATCTCCCAGGAATTCGCAGGCGTTGGCGGTAATTCCAGATATCTGCGGCATGAGCTGAAGACCGCTTATTATTACCCTATCGCCAAAAGCTGGACATGGAGCGCCTCGGCTTCCGGCGGCCATATGTTTGGACTGGGCGGAAAAGACATTCTTATCAGCGACCGGTTCTTCGTTGGCGGTGAGACCATTCGTGGGTTTGATAACTCCGGTATCGGCCCACGCGACAGTACTACGCGTGACGCGCTGGGTGGCAATATGTATTACGCGGGTAGTACGGAGCTGCGCTTCCCGCTCGGTCTTCCGGAGGATTTAGGCTTCCTTGGCGCCGCATTCTTAGACGCAGGAAATATGTGGAATGTTGATGCCAATGGCCCGGAGGTCGCCGACAGCAATCGCGTGCGTGTTTCCGCCGGGGTCGGAGTTTCCTGGTCTTCTCCGTTCGGTCCGATCCGCGTTGATCTGGCGCGTCCGCTCATCAAGGAGCCGGAAGATATTACGCAAACATTCCGCTTTAGCTTTGGCACACGTTTCTAAACTGTTATTTTTTTACTCGAAAGGTTCTTATTTTATGTTCCGGTTTTGTTTCTCTTCCCGTTTCCTCTCGGCCGCAGCGTTGTATACGCTCTTTTCCGCACCGCTTTACGCCGCTTCCAATATTGCCGTTGTCAACATTCAAGGCGTGGTGAAAGAGTCCACCGCGGCTAAATCCATTAATGAGCAAATGGAAAGCAAACAAAAAACATATCAGGCTGATTTCAGCAAGCGTGAAGAAACCTTGCACAAAGAAGAGCAGGAGCTAAAAAAACAGAAGTCGGTTCTAGCGCAACAAGCTTTTGCCGAAAAAGCAAAGGCGTTTGAATCCAAAGTAACTGAGCTTCAAAAAGACGTGCAAAACAAAAAAGCGATGCTCGATAGCGCCTACGCCCGTGCACTTAGTGAAATTCAGAAAAACGTCACCGATATCATTACGGATATGAGTAAGGAAAAAGGCTTTGTGGTTGCTATCCCTACGTCGCAACTGCTTTATGCGGAATCTTCACTGGATATCACCGCCGATGTTTTGAAGAAGCTCAACGAACGTTTACCCAAAGTAGAGGTGAAATTCACCGCCCCTGCCAGCGAGAAGAAAAAATAATGGCGCTTGTGGGCAGATTTTATGCCTGATTCACGCTTCTTCACCCGGCGCGCTCCGCAGACGCTTGCCACGATTGTGGAGCGCGCCGGTTGTAGGGTCCATCCCGATCAGGCGGACAGATCCCGTGAATTCACCGACATAGCGCCACTTGAATCCGCAACTGCCGAAACAGTCAGTTTCCTTGACAATCCAAAATACGTTAGCGCATTTTCTAACAGCAAGGCGGGCGCATGCTTTGTTTCTCAGCGTCACTTAAGCCGCGCTCCGCAGCAGATGATTCTGCTTCTTACGGAAACCCCTTACGCCGCTTATGCGCTGGTTGCCCAACTCTTCTACCCCGAAATTGCACCTACCCCGTCTCTCTCTCCACAAGCGTTCATTGACCCTACCGCACGCATTGGCCAGGGATGCAGAATCGAGGCCGGAGCGCATATCGGCGCGTATGCCGTCATCGGCGAGCATTGCCATATCGGCGTCAATTCGGTGGTTGGAGATCATGTAATCTTGGGCAATCATTGCGACATCGGTCCGCTTTCCAGCATCAGCCATAGCATCATTAGCAATCATGTACGTATTCACCGGGGCGTGCATATTGGGCAGGACGGGTTTGGTTATGCGCCCTCTGCGCAAGGTGTTTTAAAAGTACCGCAAGTCGGGCGCGTACTGATCGCCGACTACGTGGAAATCGGCTCCGGCACCTGTATTGACCGCGGTTCCGGAGCGGATACCACGATCGGCGCACACACAAAAATCGACAATCTGGTGCAAATAGGCCACAATTGCCAGATAGGATCTTACGTGTTTATTGCCGGACAGGCCGGTATCGCCGGCAGCACACGCATTGAAGATGGTGCAATGGTTGGAGGACAGGCTGGCAGCGCCGGTCATATTACCATAGGGAAAAATGCAAAAATCGCCGCTCAATCCGGCCTGATGACTGATGTTCCAGCCGGAGAAACTTACGGCGGTTTCCCGGCCGTACCAATCCGTCAGTGGCATCGGCAAACTACTTTTATTAAAAATGCCAGCGTAAAAAAGGCGGATTAATGCGTGTTGCCACCTGGAATATTAATTCCGTGCGTATTCGCCTGCCGCTCCTTAAACGCCTGACCGATGAGCATGCTCCGGATGTTCTATGCCTGCAGGAAACGAAAGTAGAAGATGCGGTATTTCCTGTAGCGGATATCGCCTCTATCGGCTACCCGCACGCCTATGTCAGCGGCCAGAAAAGCTATAACGGCGTTGCCATTTTATCGCGCATACCGCTGACAGATATCCATTCGGTAAATCATGTAAACGCGGAGCATAAACGTCATATCGCCGCTATGCTCCCTGGCGGCATTGAGCTGCATAATTTTTATGTTCCCGCCGGTGGCGATATTCCAGACCGCACCCTTAACCCGGCTTATGGCTTTAAGCTGGATTATATAGATGCTATGCGTACCTGGTTTACGCAGAACCGAAAAGGGGACGCAAAAATGGTGCTGGTGGGAGACTTAAACATTGCGCCGCTCGAGCACGATGTATGGTCGCACAAGCAATTGCTGGGCGTGGTAAGTCATACACCTGCCGAAGTAGAACGCTTAAACGCCTTGCAGGCGGCAATGCAATGGATTGATACAACGCGGCATTTTACGCCGCATGAGCAAAAACTCTACAGCTGGTGGAGCTACCGCAACCGTGACTGGCGAAAATCCGACCGGGGACGCCGACTAGATCATATTTGGTCAACGCCGAACCTAAAAAAATCTCTAAAATATTCGCTGATTCTAAAAGATGCACGCGACTGGGAACGCGGATCCGACCACGTACCAGTGATTACAGAGTTTGATTCTTAAGCGCACACACCGTATACTCCGCCTATGAGTGAAGAACAAACGATCTGGGATAATCTCAAATGGAACGATGGGGGGCTTATTCCGGTCGTCGCCCAGCAGTATGACTCCGGCGAAGTGCTGATGCTCGCCTGGATGAGCAGGGCAGCGCTGGAAGAGACTCTCGCCTCCGGCCAGATGTGCTATTATTCCCGCTCACGGGAGGGATTGTGGCGCAAAGGGGAGCGATCGGGTCAAACCCAGACGCTTAAAGAACTTCGGCTTGATTGCGATGGCGACGCGTTGCTGGCGCTCATCGACCAGCATGGCGTTGCATGCCACACCGGCAGGCGGAGATGTTTTTTCCGTAAACTAGAGGGCGAGAAGTTAAGCGTCAACGAAAACCCGCTGCAAGATCCCAAAGAATTATATAAGGAGTGATGCCGATTTTTTTTAAGGCTTGAGGCGTTTATTCTCCTCCAGAATAGATTCCGTGCTCCCAATCACCAATATGCCTTGCGGCTGCAAGCTATTGCATAAACGCTCAATGATGGACGCCTTAGTTTTCTCATCGAAATAAATGAGCACATTGCGGCAGAAAATAATATCGAGCTTTCCAAGCGCTGAATAGTCGCCCAGCAGATTCAGCATCCGGAACTTGATCATGGACTTAACGTTATCATTAATTTTCCAGGACGTATCCGGCTGGGCGGCAAAATATTTCACCAGCAATTGAATCGGCATTCCACGCTGCACCTCAAACTGCGTAAATATTCCCTGCCGCGCTTTCTCAAGCACCTTCTCCGCTAAATCGGTGGCGAGTATTTCATAGGTCCAACCGGGATTTTTGATCTGATCCTCCAGCAGCGAAATAGCGATGGTATAAGGCTCTTGTCCGGTTGAGCACGCCGCCGACCACAGGCGCATATTTTTACGCGCACCGAGTAGCGCGCGTATTTTAGGAAGTATTTCCTGGCGTAAATTATCGAAGGGTTTGCCGTCTCTGAAAAAAGAGGATTCATTGGTGGTCATGGCCTCCGTCATATCCACCAGCAGTTTCTCTGAAGGAGCAGCGCGCAATTGCGCCACCATTGCATCAATACTGGCAAAATTGTGGCTACGTGCAATAGGAAGCAAGCGGCTATCCAGCAAATAAGCCTTATCCGGAGTAAGCGCAATCCCGGAGCGCTGCTTTACTAAACCAATAAGAAATTCAATATCAGCGGGCTGCATGCGTACACGCCCTTATCAGGTAGGGCGCCATTTCTTTAAGCGGCAAAATCGCTCGGCACACTTTGTTTTCAATCACCGCTCTGGGCATTCCGTAAACCACGCATGTTTCTTCGTCTTGCGCAATCACGGTACCACCCATATTAGCGGCTATTTTCGCGCCTTCCAAACCATCCTGCCCCATCCCGGTCAACACCAGCGTTAATAATCCCTGGCCGTATATGGGGCTTAGCGAGCGCAACATGGGGTCAGCAGCGGGACGGCAAAAATTTTCTTGCGCATCTTGCGTCAGTCGCAGCGCCACATTTCCAGATTTCTTCTCCGCAAGCATATGAAAATTTCCCGGCGCCAAATAGATCCGGCCCGGCGCCACTACCTCGCCATCCTCGGCTTCCTTCGATGGTCTTCCGGATGTTTTTGTCAAATGCTCGGCAAGCAATGTAGTGAATGTGGGAGGCATATGCTGCGTGATAAAAATAGGAATATGCAGCAATTGCCCCGGTAGAGCACTAAAAATCGTTTGCAATGCCTGCGGACCGCCCGTGGAGGACGCAATAGCAAGCGCCCGCACCAAATGCACAGGCAAAGGCGCCTGCATTGCGCTTACGCCCACTACCTTCGATGATTTTGGCGCTTGCGCAGAAGGCGCCTGCGCCGCCGCTGACGCTCCCGGCAGAGTATATTGCCGTTGTCCCGCAAGCGCCTTGATTTTAGCAATCAGCTCCCGATAAAAAGCCGGAAGATTTTCTGAATCCCTTGCTGAAGGCTTCGCCAGATAATCCGCCGCCCCCAATGAGAGCGCCTCCAGGCTGATGGCAGCATTGCGCAGCGTTAATGTGGAGGCCATAATCACCTTACTTTTTGGGGAAAGCGCGAGCAGTTTCGGCAAGGCTGTCATCCCATCCATTTCCGGCATTTCAATATCTAAAATAATGATATCCGGCCTGGCCTGTTGCACCGTACCAACAGCAGAAGCGCCATTGGCCGCACTGGCGACAATTTCTATTTCGGAATCGGCCTCCAGCGCGCGGGAAATAAGTCCGCGAATCAGTGCCGAATCATCCACCACCATCACGCGTATTACCACAATGGCCTCACAAACAAAATTAGCTGACGCATCATTCTGGCAACATTCCGATTTGGATGAGCTTGCCTTTGATAATTTCCTCATCGAAAGGCTTCATCACATACTCGTTGGCGCCAGCGGCAAGCGCATCCATAATATTTTTCATCTCATTCTCGGTGGTGCAAAAAATAACCTGAGGCTTTCCACCTTCCGGCATAGCGCGTAACACCCGAATGAACTCAATCCCGTTCATCACTGGCATGTGCCAGTCCAGTAAAATCAATTCAGGCATTGAATTCTGACAGCAATTCACCGCATCCTGGCCATGCTCAGCCTCTGTAACTTCAAACCCAAGCGGCTCTACCATACGGCGCGCAAGCTTTCGCACCACCTTTGAATCATCGACAATCAGACAACTTCGCATGTACCACTCCTTGAACGAATTAGAATTCCAGCAGCGTATCAACGCTCAAAATCACCAGCAATTCCTCCTGGAGCCGGCATACGCCTTCTGCAACTTCCCGCCATTTGCCTTGCAAATTAGCAGGCGT
>CAZRJZ010000047.1:0-329 GCA_964600465.1 uncultured Rickettsiales bacterium | reverse complement strand
TTTTCTATTTTCGCAACGGGCACATTCATTACTTCGCCCACTGCGTCTACCATAAGGCTATATAACTCCCCTTGATGCTCCACCACCACGAACATGGGAGAAATTTCTTTCTCCAGCGGTGGAAGGCTTAAGCGGCAGCGCAGATCAATCACCGTAACGATGCGGCCGCGTAAATTAATCGCTCCCGCTACTTCCGCCGGAGAAAGGGGAATACGAGCAACTTTGTGCGTACGCAATACGTCTTGCACATGCTTTACGGCAATTCCGAAAAGCTGATCATCGATCCGCATCGTCACAAGCATCCGCATCTCCGCGCCGAACGCAGCGGA
>CAZRJZ010000046.1:2275-8255 GCA_964600465.1 uncultured Rickettsiales bacterium | reverse complement strand
GCCATGTAATGATGCAAAAAATTGTGCATCGGCAGCGTGGTCGCGGCCCGATTGCGGCGCATGCGCAGCACGGAATGGTCAAAAATAGCGGTTGAAGATGAAGGCGGAGGAATGAAAACTAATGACCGGGGATGAATGGTTCAGGATTTCATCATAAGATACTGAAGAAAATTCAACGCGTTTTGCAACAAGATTATTGGAAATACCTATCGCATCTCGAGATGGACGTTTTCCGCTCCCCGCTTGCCGGAGGGGGAAAATTCTCAACTTCTGACATGCAAAGAGGGATAATGATGTTTTGCTAAAGCCTCTATGCCAGCAAGCGCTGAATCTTCTTTTTCCGCCGCAATGCCTGATGTGCAGCGCCATGGTGCACCGGTTTGGCGCGCTGTGCAACGATTGCTGGAGCAATGTGCAATTTATTTCCGAGCCGCTATGCGTTGTTTGCGGGTTTCCGTTTGATTATAGCTTAGGCCAGGGCGCGCTGTGCGCGCATTGCATTGCTGAGCGTCCTGCCTATGCAAAGGCCAGAGCGGTGTTGCGTTACGACGCCTTTAGCCGGGCGCTGGTGCTGGCGCTGAAGTATCATGATCAGCATCACTTGAGTCCGCATTACGCCGGCTGGATGGCGCAAGCCGGAGGTGAGCTATTACAGGAGAGCGATATTATTGTTCCGGTGCCGCTGCATCGTTGGCGATTTTTAAGGCGGCGTTACAATCAGGCTGCATTGCTTGCGCAGGCACTCAGCGTCATAAGTGGAATTCCTTGTATTCCGGACGCGTTGATTCGTGTGCGCGCCACCGCCGCGCAAACGGGTTTGACGCGCAAAGAGCGGCTCAATAATTTAAAAGGGGCGTTTGCAATCAATGTGGATCATGTGCTGACGGACAAGCGCGTGTTGCTCGTTGACGATGTCATGACCACCGGCACAACGCTTGCGCAGTGCGCGCAAATATTATTGAGCGCAGGCGTGAGCGATGTTCAGGTGCTCACGCTCGCCCGCAGGGTGTGATTTTTTGCTGACGGTGATCAATATCTTGCTGCATCGGAAGTATTCTTGCACTAGATTTGAGGATGCCATTTTCTGTCTACGGTTCAAGTCTTCCGCATGCGTTATCAAAAAATCTCCTGGGTTTTATTCTATACGGCCTCGCTGACGGCAAGCCTGCCTGTGTCTGCGGAAACGTTGCGCTACTTTGGAAGAAACGCTTCTGTTGAAATGGAATCTTACCAGCAGAGGCGTGTGGAGTTGCAGGAGAAAAAGTGGGTTAACCGGCAAATCCGTGACGCCGGAATTCCGCCGCCAACAACGTCGCGTATCATTGCGCCTGAGGGTGAACGGCGCGCGCCTTTAAGTGTGCAAGTGCCGCCGGTGATGCCTGAAAATCAGGTAACGCAGGCCGATCCTGCGCTCGCCGTGCAGGTGATTGATGTGCAACTAGGTTCAGGAGCAAAAGCCGCGCAGGCGAATCCACGCCCTATGCCTAAGAAAAAAGCGCTGCCTTTGCCGCGGGTTCCTGCTCCTCCTGAATCGATGCCGCCGAGCATGCTGGCCGAGCAAAAACCGAAAGAGTCGGAAGCCAAAAGAGCATATGCGAGTGCGCCTCGTGCGGCAAAAAGAAATGCCACGCTCTCTGCGGTGCTTGAGCCGGTGGCATGGTTGGCTGATCGGGCGCTGGAGGTGGAAGAAGGAGTCGCGGATTTCATTGGCGATGCTTTCGATATCGCGCAGGAATCCTCCGCGCCGTCTCTGCCAAGACAAGTAGCGCCCATGACGCCGAAACCCGCGTTGCACGGGTACGCAGGGAAGAAGGCCGGCGCAGCGGATGCTTCGCCGCAGGTTGTTGCAGGCAGTGTCGCTGTTTCGACCATTGATCCTTTGGGGCGCGAAGATGCGGCGATGGTTGCATCAGCCGTTCCCGGCGCGCCGTCGTATCCATTGCCGGCCATGCCTGCTATGGCGGCGGAAAATCCATCGGGTGTTTCACCGGTGGCCGTTGCGGGACAGGTGGCTGTTTCGACCATCAACCCCGTGGAAGCGCTTCCCACGACGCCCGGGCAGGCGTCTATGCCTCAGACGGAAACGGTGCCTCAGAATGCGCTGGTGAGTCCGGATCCGCTTTTTATTGTAAAACGCGCTTCGGTTGACGGTACCGTGTCTACCGAAACAACCAATCGTCCGCCGGCGGCATTGGCCATGCTTGCTCCTGCCTCTGGAAGCGAGGCGGATTTGCCCACCTCTCCTGCGAATCCACCATCTGCGTTGCAGCCCGATCCTGCGGCGCTTGCCGCTTCTAGTCCTGTGGCGGTGGCAGACGCGGTGATTGCCGGTGCGCCGAAGCCCGTATTGGCGCCGCCTGCAGATGAGCCAACAGAGCCGGCGCCTACGCTCTCTGCGCAGTCGCAGCAGATTCTTAAAACTATTCCCGCAGGTGTGGGCGGAGATCCTGCGTCCGTGCGGCCGCAGAAAATTGACGTTAATCGTCAGGCCGCGGTGGAGGAAGTATTTTCGCCAACGAAAGACGCTCAGCATAGTCATGAAGCGATAGGAATTAAAATCGATGTGCGTAAACCGGCTTATGATGCGAATTATGAGCTCGAAAAAGCCTATAACGCCCTCGTTACGGGGCAATCGGACGCCGCTATTGCAACCTACCAGAATATTCTGGCCAATGATGCGAACAACGTGCAGGCTCTTTTCGGGTTGGCGACCGCCTATCATCGAGCGGGGCAAACTGAAAAGGCGCGGCCGCTTTATGGGCGCGTCTTGAAGAGTGATCCCCGTCATGAAGGGGCGATTAATAACTTTCTGATGCTGATTGCCGAAGAAGCGCCCGATGAGGCGTTAAGCGAACTGGCGCGCCTTCAGGAGCGCAATCCGCGCCTTAGCACAATTCCTGCGCAAATGGCTGGAATATTTCAGAAAAAGGCCGACTATGCCTCGGCATTGGATGCCATGATGCGCGCGGTGGATCTGGCGCCTGAAAACATCACCTACCGGTATAATCTGGCTATCCTATTCGATAGGCTTAATAAAAGATCGGAAGCCATGGCGCTCTACCAGCAGTTGGTGGAGGCCCAGATGCGTGGAGAAATTCTTCCGCACAGCGCGCAAGTTCAGGAAAGATTAACGTTTTTGCGGTCTAATAGTCGTTAAATCTAATAGTCGTTAAAATAGTGTGGCTGCCAGCTACTTTCTACCAACGATAAGCCGCTTTTATGGAAATCACCGATCTTCTTATTCTTGCGCAGAAAAACGGCGCATCTGATCTGCATCTTTCCACGGCTAATCCACCGATTTTGCGCGTGCATGGGGAGATGATCCCCTATCAGGGGGCCTCCTTGGAGGCGGATGCCATCAAGCATATGCTGTATTCGATCATGACCGAGCAGCAACGTTCCGAATATGAGCGCGAATTAGAGATAGATTTTGCGATTTCTTTCGGCGGCGATATGCGGTTTCGGGTTAATGCGTTTAATACCGCTAACGGACCGGCGGCGGTGATGCGAAGCATTCCTTCGCGTATTCTTTCCTTGGAAGAGTTGAATGCGCCTGAGATACTCACTCGTTTATGCGATTTGCATAAAGGGCTTATTTTGCTGACCGGTCCTACCGGTTCGGGTAAGTCTACTACTCTGGCGGCAATGGTCAATCATATCAATACCCATCAGGCACGCCATATTATTACCATTGAAGATCCGGTGGAGTTTGTTCACCAGTCCAAAAAATCGCTCATTAACCAACGGGAGGTGGGGCGGCATACGCTTTCTTTTGCGCGGGCGCTCAGAAGCAGCCTGCGTGAAGATCCGGATGTCATCCTGGTGGGTGAGATGCGGGATTTAGAAACGATCAAGCTGGCGCTTACCGCAGCAGAAACCGGGCATTTGGTGATGGGAACGCTGCATACCAATTCGGCGCCGGAAACGGTGGACCGCATTATCGACGTATTTCCCGCTGCCGATAAGGAAATGGTGCGCTCCATGCTTTCGGTGGCTCTGCAGGCGGTTATTACTCAGGCGCTTTTAAAGCGTAAAGACGGTGGACGTGTGGCGGCCCATGAGATTATGTTATGTAACCCTGCGGTGCGTAACCTGATTCGTGAAGGAAAAATCCCGCAGCTTTATTCCATGATTAAGCTGGGGCAGAAAATTGGCATGTGTACCATGCGCGACGCTGTTTACGGGTTACTGGATGCGGGTATTATCGCCGACCAAACGGCTCGTCAGGTGCTTGCAACCGGTGCGCAGGATGAACAGAAGGGGGAGGAATCCGGCGGAACTTCCGCGGTTTCCGGGTCGGCGCAAAAATCTGCACCGAAGCGCCAGGGCTTTGGATCATCCGGTGGCGGGTTTTGACGGGGTATGGCTGAAACGGCGCTCAACCAGTTGCTGGAAAAATTTATCGCCGCCAATGCGTCTGATTTATATTTAACCGTAGGCGCTCCGGCAAGCATGCGCGTTGAGCATGAATTACGGGCCATTTCAGCGGAGGCTCTTACGGAAGAGGAGGTGAATCTTTACTTGAGCGGCTTGGTTTCGGAAGAGGTGATTGATGAATTTCGCTCCACATTAGAGTTAAATACGGCGATTCAGTGGCATGACCAGGCGCGTTTCCGGTTAAATGCCTTTAAGCAGCGTCAGCAAACCGGGGTGGTGTTGCGGCGGATTCGCACCCAGGTGCCTACTCTGGCAGAGCTTTCCTTGCCAAAACAATATGCTGACATGGTGATGGAACCGCGGGGACTGGTGCTGGTCGTTGGGCAGACCGGCGCGGGGAAGTCCACTTCGCTCGCGGCCATGATTGAGTACCGCAATCAACGTTCTTCCGGGCATATTGTGACTATTGAGGACCCCATCGAGTTTATCCATGAGCATAAGGGGTGTCTCGTAACCCAAAGAGATATTGGGATAGACACCTATTCTGTTGGGATTGCTCTTAAAAATGCATTGCGCCAGCGGCCGGATGTAATTGTGATCGGGGAGATCCGCGACCGCGACACCATGGAGCATGCGCTTGTTTTTTCTGAAACGGGGCATCTGTGCCTGGCTACGCTGCATGCGCATAACACCCATCAAGCCATTGATAGGATTGTGAATTTCTTTCCCGAAGAGAAGCATAAACAAGTGCGGCTTTCTCTGGCAATGAATATACGCGGCATATTTTCGCAGCGCATGGTACTGAACGTCTATGAAAAAAGGACGCTTGCTATTGAAGTGATGCTTAACCAAGGGTTGGTGCGCAATTTAATTCGTGAAGGAAGATCTTCGGAGATTCTTGAGCAAATTGAACGTAATAGGGATCAGGGGATGCAGAGTTTCGATCAATGCCTGTTCGATATGTGTATTGCAGGTGAAGTTTCCGAAAGCGTGGCGCTGGCGGAGGCCGACAATGGCGCTAACTTGCGGCTCCAGTTGACGCAGCACCGCATGCAGCAGCGTGTAGAGCTTTCAGCGCCTGCGCTTAAGAAAGAGACAGGATTTTAAGAGAAAATTTACAGTTTTCGATCACTGTGAGCCAAATAATTTTGTTTACATGACGATGGGAATTGCCTTATAGCTTGCCCCGTTGGGTTCACAGACTAGCTCAAGGTCTTACGCATGCGGTTTGTTATTTTGATTGTGGTGATGCTGGTTGCAATTGCAGCCGGGTTTTTGACTCTTCAGCTGGCCGGCGGCGGTGCGGAAAGCGCCCGTCCGGCCTCTTCCGGAACGGCCGCGTCCGTTTCAACGGTCGATGTGATGGTAGCGCGTGAGCCTGTGCCGGTGGGCACCGTTATTACGGAGCAGATGGTCGATCGCCAGCCCTGGCCAAGCAACCTGGTGCTGGAGGGTTTCGTGACCGCGGACTCCGGAACAAGCGTTGTGGGCATGATTGCGCGCTCGGATATTCAGTCTCGCGAGCCTTTTAACCTGATGCAGCTGGCTAGCCAGAATGATGCTTCCTACCTCGCGGCCGGTCTTCCCGAAGGTAAGCGTGCGA
>CAZRJZ010000046.1:0-2265 GCA_964600465.1 uncultured Rickettsiales bacterium | reverse complement strand
TGGTAAGCTGGCAGCCGGCGGGCTTGGCGTGGATGCAGAGGCTCTGGCAGCGCGGGGTGATCATGTGGATGTGCTGTTTGTGCATGCCGTTCCGGCGCGTATATCTGCGGTGTCCGGCTCGGTTCCGGGGGGCGACAAGCCGTTTGCTTCGGAAATCGTGGCCTCGAACGTCCGTGTTATCGCGGTGGATTTGCGTAATACCAATAAAAAGGCGCAACAGTCCGTGAATAAGGCCCCTGCGAATATCACGTTGGAGGTAACGGCTGAAGATGCTCAGAAAATAAAGCTGGCCGAGAAGAATGGCTCTCTTTCGCTTTCGTTGCGCTCATTGAAGGATAAAGAGAATTTTGTCAAAACTGCCCCGGTCTTGCTGCCGGGTCTGACGGATGTGCGGTTGCCTGACTCGCCTGGCGGCGAGGGGGCGGGGGACGTGCTGATCGTGCGTGGGACGAAGCCCAGTTCGGCGACTGTTGGCAATCCGCTCGCGCAAATGTCTACGCGTGTCTATGAAGGAGGCGATGCGGCGATTCCGGGCGGTGATGGAAGAGCGCTCGTGGCGCCTTCGCAAGGTAAGCGGCAGAATGAGGCAGATGAGCAGCGTACCGTCGTGGATGAATCTGAAGGGGTTTCTGGGGCATTGACGGGATTGTCGCGATAATATTCACCATTTAATTGAGTCAAAGGTTGAGAATGCAGCGATTCGGTATACAGTGTTCACTTAGAAGCGCGACGGCGCTGCTAGGTCTTTGCGCGGCAAGCGTCACGCTTAGCGCGGCTGCGCGTGCGGACGAATATATTACGGTGCCTGCCAGCCGGTCGCATCTGGTGCGGCTTGCGTCCCCGATGTATGAGGTGCTGGTTGCCGATCCCGAGATTGCGGACGTTCATGCGCACGGCAATGCGGCGTTATCGATTAATGGGAAAAAGCCGGGCGTCACCACGGTGCGTGTGCTTGATAAAAACGCCAAGGTTCTTGGTACCTATACTGTGGCGGTGAGTTATGATTTGCCTTCGATCCGTAAAGCGCTCAAAAACTTCCTTCCCGATGAAGTGATCGGGGTGGAGATGGTAAACGCCAACGTGGCGTTGACGGGCCAGGTCAGCAATGCAGGCGTGGTTGATAAGGCGGTTCGGATTGTAGATCAATATGTCAAACCGGGTAACGCCTCTTCCGGCAGCTCCGGTGGTTCGGCGGCGGCAGCCGTTACGCCCACTTCGGCGACCCCGGCGCTGCTTAATTTGTTGCAGGTAACTTCGGGTCAGCAGGTGATGCTGCGGGTGCGCGTAGGCGAGATCCAGCGTGATGCGTTGAAGCAATTTGGAATCGACTGGAGCAATTTTGGCTCTCCCGGAAGCTTTTTCTATCAACTTAGCACGGGAAGCGGCGTTCAGCGGTTTATCAGCGGATCGACCACCGCATTTAGCGTCAATACGGCGGATTCTACCCGCGGCTATGCGCGCGTTGGCTGGGCTAGCGGCGGGACGCAAGTCGACACTCTGATTCGTGCGTTAGAGCGGGATGGGTTGTTTAAGTTGCTGGCTGAGCCGAATCTGGTGGCTGTTTCCGGCGAGGAAGCGGATTTTCTGGCCGGAGGAGAGATTCCTGTTCCCGTGCCGCAAGGGGGCACCAATTCCAACTCCTCTAACGTCACTATTGAATATAAGCCTTTTGGGGTGGCGGTAAAGTTCAAGCCTTTGGTGCTTTCGGAAAACCGCATTCGGATGGAGGTGCAGCCTGAGGTTTCCGAGCTTGATGATGCAACGGCGGTAACCTTAAACAACTTCCGTATTCCCGGTATTAATACACGCCGTGCGCGTACTACGGTGGAGTTGGCGCCGGGGGAAAGCTTTATGATTGCCGGTTTGATTAAAGATCAGACCCGCTCTAACATCGACCAGCTCCCGGGAGTCAAAGAGCTTCCGGTGCTTGGGGCGCTGTTCCGTAGCACGTCGTTTAGGCGCAACGAGACGGACCTGGTAATCTCTGTGACGCCGTATGTGGTTGATCCCGGTAAAGGTGGGGATGTGCAGCTTCCTACGGCTACTTTCACTCCCGCAAGCCAGATGGACAGGATTTTCTACGGGGCGCTCTCGACTCTGCGCGGGGATGCCGGCCGTATTTCACAAACGCCCAGCGTCGAAGGGCCAATTGGGTTCATGGTGGATTAGTTATGATACGTTATACACTGTCTTTATTGGTTGTAGGTTCGGCGCTTGCAGGATGTAGCGATATACCGAAACAGGCCTTCTACAATCGTGGCACAC
>CAZRJZ010000045.1:7628-8260 GCA_964600465.1 uncultured Rickettsiales bacterium | reverse complement strand
ATCACCATTTCCACCTGCATACGTGGACGGATTCCGGCCGCAAGTCCGGTGATGCCGATGGTTTCACTGCCATCCAGTTTGAGGGTTTTTCGGGTGACGCCCTCGGCAAACAATAACGGCAATACGCCCATGCCGACCAGATTAGATCGGTGAATGCGTTCAAAACTCTCGGCAATCACGGCATGCACCCCTAAAAGCAATGTGCCCTTGGCTGCCCAGTCGCGGCTGGAGCCGGTGCCGTATTCCTTGCCGGCGATCACCACCAGCGGTGTGCCTTCGGCTTTATAACGCATAGCGGCATCGTAAATAGCGAGCTGTTCGCCGGAGGGAATGTGTTTGGTTAAGCCGCCTTCCACGCCGTTTAGCATTTCATTGCGGATGCGGATATTGGCAAATGTGCCGCGCATCATGACCTCATGATTGCCCCGGCGTGCGCCATAGGAGTTGAAATCCCTGGGGCTTACGCCGTTTTGCTCCAGATAGCGCGCTGCAGGGCTGGTTTTAGAAATATTGCCGGCCGGGGAAATATGATCGGTGGTAATGGAATCTCCCAGCAAGGCTAAAATACGTGCGTTTTTAAGGTCGCTATAACTATGCGAGGAGGAGATTTTTGCTTCCATGCCTTCGAAATA
>CAZRJZ010000045.1:0-7618 GCA_964600465.1 uncultured Rickettsiales bacterium | reverse complement strand
GCACGTAAGTACTGGTTTTGTCCCAGCTGTAAGTTTTACCGCCGGAAACTTGGATGGCCTGCCACTCCTTGGTGCCGGTAAATACATCCGCATAGCGCGCGCGGAACATCTCCGGCGTGACGCAATTTCTGACCACTTCGGCCACTTCCGCCGTGGTTGGCCAAATATCTCGCAGATATACGGGATTGCCCTGTGCGTCAGTACCCAGTGCATCTTTACTTAAATCAATATTAATGGTGCCTGCCAGTGCATAGGCCACTACCAGGGGCGGCGAAGCCAGATAGTTCGCTTTCACCAGCGGATGCACCCGCCCTTCAAAGTTACGGTTTCCAGAGAGTACGGAAGCCATGGCCAGGCCATGCTCGCGAATCGTGTTTTCAATAGGCTCTGCTAGAGGGCCGGAATTACCGATACAAGTGGTGCAGCCATATCCCACCAGCTGGAAGCCCAATGCGTCCAGATCTTCCTGTAAGCCGGAAGCCTGATAATATTCGGTGACTACCTTTGAGCCAGGCGCAAGCGAGGGCTTAACCCATGGTTTAGGCAGCATGCCTTTGGCGCGGGCTTTGCGCGCTACCAGGCCTGCGGCCATCATCACGGAGGGATTGGAGGTGTTGGTGCAGCTGGTGATGGCGGCAATGACCACATCGCCGTGTCCCAATGTGTATTGTTCGCCAGCAACGGCAACGCGCGCTGCCGCAGGGGTCGATCCGGTATTGAGCGAGGGGAGGGCCTCTTCAAAAGAGGTTCTTGCTGAAGTCAGCGTTACTTTATCTTGAGGACGCTTAGGGCCTGCCAGCGAAGGTTCCACCGTTTCCATATCCAGTGTCAATGTGTCGGTGAACACAGGTTCCGGCGTGGCGTTGTCTCTCCACATGCCTTGCGCTTTGGCGTAAGCTTCTACCAGGGCGATTACGTCAGCGTCGCGCGCGGTGAGTTTGAGGTAATGGATGGTTTCCATATCAATCGGAAATATGCCGCAGGTCGCGCCGTATTCAGGGGCCATATTCGCAATGGTTGCACGGTCGGCCAGCGGTAAATGATCCAGTCCGGGGCCATAGAATTCCACGAATCTTCCAACCACGCCTTTTTTGCGCAGCATTTGCGTAACGGTGAGTACAAGATCCGTGGCGGTAACGCCTTCACGCAAGCGGCCATCGAGTTTAAATCCTACCACTTCCGGAATCAGCATGGAAACGGGCTGGCCGAGCATCGCCGCCTCCGCTTCAATGCCGCCCACACCCCAGCCAAGCACGCCAAGGCCGTTGACCATGGTGGTATGGGAATCGGTGCCTACCAATGTGTCGGGGTAGGCCATGTCGCCGTCTGTCCACACGACTTTGGAGAGATATTCAAGATTCACCTGGTGGCAGATGCCGGTTCCTGGAGGCACAACGCGGAAATTATTAAATGCGCTTTGTCCCCAGCGTAAAAAAGCGTAACGCTCCAGGTTGCGCTCCATTTCCAGTTGCACGTTATCACGGAAGGCCGTGTTGGTGGCGGAGTAATCTACCATGACGGAATGGTCGATCACCAGATCCACCGGGGAAAGAGGATTGATCGCTTCGGGGTTGCCGCCAAGTTTCTTCATCGCGTCGCGCATGGCGGCTAAATCCACCACGGCGGGAACGCCGGTGAAGTCCTGCATCAAGACACGGGCCGGGCGATAAGCGATTTCACGCAGGACCGTTTTATTTTTCATCCACTCCACGTAAGCCTTGATATCGTCAAGTGTGACGGTTTCGCCGTCTTCATGGCGGAGCAAATTTTCCAGCAGTACTTTTTGGCTGTACGGAAGGCGGGAAAAGTCAACGCCCAAAGCTGCTCCTGCGGCGGGAATGCTGTGATAACGGTAGCGTTTGCCACCGGCATTGAGTTCTTTTAGCGATTTCAGTGAATCCAGAGCCTTGCGTTTCACGGTCTTCTCCTTCATGTATAGCAGGGAACAATACAACACATTATGTTTAAATAATAATAGTTAAGGTATGGTTAGCAAAGCGCAGGACGATGAAAAGATAACCGATGGCGGCAAGCATGTTCCGTCATCGCTCCTAACCTGCCATGATCTTGCCTGTAATCGAGGTGGACGGCGGATTTTTGAGGGACTTGGTTTTTCTCTGTCCGCAGGGGGTTTACTGATTATTAAGGGGGCAAACGGCAGTGGTAAAACAAGTTTAATAAAAATTCTGGCTGGGCTTATGCCCGGCGAGAAAGGCGAAATAAGCTGGAACGGCGTTTCAATCAAGGACAATGCCGCTTACGATTCTTCCAGGCTCTATATTGGCCACAAAGATGGTTTAAAACTTGAATGTACCATAAGGGAAAACTTAAATTTTTGGGCAAGCATATCCGGTACGGACACGCTTCTTCCCGCAGCCATGCATTACTGGGGGCTGACGCGTAAACAACATCTGCCCTGCGCCGCACTTTCTTCCGGTTGGCGGCGTAAGGTGGCATTGGCGCGTCTTGTGCTTTCGCCTATGTCGGTATGGTTGCTGGATGAGCCTACAAATTTTCTAGATGCGCAGGCCGTGGAATTATTTGCGGCACTCGTGGAATCGCGTGTGCAGCAGGGAGGCATCGCGATTATCGCTTCGCATACGGTGCATTCCGCCTTTGGCTGCCACACTTTCCGGATGGAGGATTTTTTTCCGTGCTGATGCAGCTTTTCTTTCGCGATGTGCTGTTGGCTTTTCGCCGTGGCGGAGGCGCTCTATCGGGAATTATTTTTTACGTGCTGGCGTTTGTGTTATTCGCCTTTGCCCTAGGGCCGGATAGATTGGCAGCCGCGGCCCCGGGAGTTTTGTGCGTTACGTTATTGCTTGCCTTGATTATCTCTCTTCCATGGCTGTTTGAGCGGGATGCGGAAGATGGATCGCTTGAAATTTATCTCACCCAGCCTGTGGCGGTTGAAGCGTTGGTGGCGGTAAAGTTATTAGCGTACTGGCTTACGCATGCGCTGCCGATGGTGTTGCTGGCACCGTGTTTGGCAGGGCTGGCGGGCGTACTGGAGGCGGAAATTGGCGCTTATGTGCTGCGATTGTTTTTGGCCTCGTTTGCATTGCTGGCCAGCGGAGCCATGGGTGCGGCGCTCACACTGCAGCAGCGCGGTGGTGTGGTGGCGCGCGCACTCATCATATTGCCGTTTTATATTCCGGTGCTGATTTTTACCCTTGGCGATCCGCGGGAAATTTTTCCTACGCTGCTGCTGGCTGGGTGGACCACATTTATCTTGCCAGTTTCCTGCTGGTTATGCAGCGTGTTAATTAAAGTTTCTCAAGAATAACATGAGCTAGATAAGATCTAAAAAAGTAAAGCGTTCACGCGAGTATTTGGCATGTGCCACGGCGGCATTGTACTCTGCGTTATTCCATCCCAATGCGGCCGCAGTATGCGGTGCGCCCACGGTCTGAAGCGCGGATGCAATGACGGCCGGGTCGATCAGGTAAGGTTTCAGTGCGCGCAGGGCGTTTTCTACCCGTTCTTTAAAAGCCGCGGGGTTGCTATGGTTGACTTGGATGATCCGGAGCTTTTTTTCATAGAGTCCGATGATTTCGGCTGCCATGCCGGTTCCAAAGTAATACTTTATGTTATTAATATAATCATCTGATATATTTGTTTTATTATTGTTTTGCATTACCTGTTGCTGCAGCGTTGCTACGGTGAGAGTGGTCAGGCCAATCTGCTCACCGTGATAGGTAAGCGGCAGCGTGTTCGCATGCGCCATTTCCATGGTGTGGGCGACCATGTGCTCTGCCTGGCTCGCCGGATAGCTTCCGCCTGCGATAGTCATGCCAAAACCTGAGAGCAGTAAATGCCGCATTAAAATGCGGATGGCGGCCGGCTCCCGTGCAGACAATCCCGCTGCTTGCGCAAGCAATAGGCAGTCATAGGGCGCTAAAAGCTGAAACGGGCGCTCATCGTAAGCGCTCCCCAGTACTAAGTGCGAAAGCAACCAGTCTGTCTGCGCCGTGTAACGCGCCAGCGCATCCCCAAAACCGGCCCGTATTAGGCGTAAGGGAGCATTTGCCAGAATTGTATCATCGCACACTAAAACAGCGGGGAGATGGGCGGCAATCGATTGCTTGTGTCCGTTAAATATAATGGAAGCGTTGGCCGAAGAATATCCGTTCATGGAAGGAGCGGTTGCCACCATAACGTAAGGTTTTCCCGCCCGGGCGCTGGCGTATTTGCATAGATCGCTAATGGTGCCGCTGCCCACGGCGATGATTGCGCCATAGCTGCTGGCAGCGTTTCTTATGGTCTCAACGGTTGCGATATCCGGTTGAGGCATGCCTGGTAAAACACAGACCGAAGCGCTCCGATCCAGCTTATCCATGCATGCTTTGCCGGCGGCTTCCCAGCTATTGGCGTCGCATACCAGGAGGCAAGGCGCAGACAGGCCTATCTTACGTAGCTGGTCAGGCAATTGGCTGAGCGCTCCCGCGCCGCCGAGCATAGACGGTAACTTGTCAGCTAAGCTTGCATGTAGCTGCCGGTTAACGCTTTCTTCAAACATGTGTGGTTGAACAATCCGCTTGTAAAAGTGCCGTAAGCCGGTCTAAATACCATGCCTTGGGATAAAATACCATGTTTCGTCGCCTCCTGTTATTGCTGGTTATTTTTCTGCCATCTATCGGCCGGTCTCAGGAGGCGCACAATCCTGAGCCGTTTGTCGTATGGCTGGAGAATTTTAAGCAAGAAGCCCGTCAGCAACAAATTCCGCAAGCATTGCTGCAGGAGGCATTCAAGGGCGTCGCGCCTCTGCCACGGGTGATCGAGATGGATCGGAAGCAGCCGGAAGGTACATTGACCTTCGACGAGTACATAGCAAAAGTGGTGCCGGATGCGCGGGTGCGCAAGGCGCAGGCTCTTTATCGGGAGAATCGCGCTTTGCTTAAAGCCGTAAGCGCGCATTATGGCGTCCAGTCGGAATATATGGTGGCTCTTTGGGGAATTGAGAGTAACTTTGGCGAAGTGACGGGAAATTTCAGCACTATTTCGGCGCTTGCCACGCTTGCCTATGATGGCCGCAGGAGCAGTTATTTCAGGGGGGAGTTGCTGAAGGCTCTGCGTATTTTAAATGAAGGTCACATTAGCGTGAGCGCCATGAAAGGGTCATGGGCGGGCGCGATGGGGCAATCACAGTTTATGCCGAGCAGTTTTTTGAGTTTTGCCGTAGATGAAAACGCCGATGGTCGAAAAGATATATGGGGCACGCGGACGGACGTATTCGGCTCGATTGCCAATTATCTTAGCACCGAAGGATGGAATGGTGATATTCCCTGGGGGTTCAGAGTATCGGTGCCAACCGGGTTTAATGCAGCACCGTTTTTAGCATCAAAAGAACCTAAAACGTTGGATGAATGGGCGCGTCTTGGTGTACGCGCATTGGGTGAGAATATTTCCGGAGGAACAAAAGCTACTCTTGTTACCACCAGTAAGGATAGTAGTGAGCCGCCTTATTATCTGGTTACATCCAATTACCAGGTGATTTTGAAATGGAATCGCTCCCGCTATTTTGCTACTGCCGTAGGGATGCTGGCCGATGAGATCAAAGAGGAAGTGGCAGAATGAGTATTCGGCGGCAGTGTTTTCGTGGTCTCTTGTTTATCGTTTGCGCCGTGCTTTCCGCATGCGCCGATAGGGGACCGGGACCAAAGCCTCCCGCGCCGGGCGTGAAGCTTGGTAAGCCGTACTCGGTGTTTGGATCAACCTATGTGCCAAAATACGAGCCTTATTACGATGAAACGGGTATTGCTTCCTGGTACGGCCCGGGCTTTCACGGCAAACGCACGGCGAGTGGCGAAGAATTTGATCAAGACGCCTTGACCGCTGCCCATACGACGCTGCCTATGCCGTCTTTAGCGCGCGTAACCAACCTCTCTAACGGAAAAACTGTGGTGGTGCGCATTAATGACCGCGGCCCCTTCAAAAGCAGGCGCATTATTGATCTCTCCCGTGCATCCGCCAGGCGGTTGGGTATTACCGGCACTGCGGAGGTGCGCGTGCAATTTTTAAAAGAGGAGAGCGAGCAATACTGGGCCTCCATGAATATGAAACAGCCCAAGGATGTGATGCTTGCTCAAGCGAAAGAAACAGCGCCGGAAGATGGCGCTGAGGAGTTTACGCAAATTAAATCTTCCGCTCCACTGATGACCGTGAGTCAGAACGATCTGCCTTCTCCTTCGCGCAGGCAGGACCCGGCGCCGGAGCGATCGAAATCGCCACGCTTTAGTTTTATCGGCAATGCCGAGGCGGCTTCCACGCCTCCGTCTGCCATTGTTCAGGCCCTGCCTTATGGGCAGGAAGAGGAGAATCCTCCTGCGTCCGCCCAACACGCATCGCCGGCGCATGGATGGTTTGCGCAGGCCGGCGTGTTTGCGTCTGCGGAGAATGTCCGTAAATTAACTGCGCGTATCAGTAGCGTTGGTGCTGTTAAAGTAACGAATATGGAGCACAATGGCGCTAGTCTGCAGCGCGTGCTTGTTGGGCCTTTTTCAAGCAGTGATAAAGCGGAGAAGGCCAGAATCAAGCTTGTGAGTCTTGGTGTGCCGGATGCGCGCGTGGTGCATGAGTGATCCGGGCGGCGGTTTCCTAAAATAACGCGAGTCTTGACATGTTTGCTTTTTTTCTTCCATAGTCCGTGGCATGTTACGTTGTATAAAGAACAATATCTTGCTCTCTCTTTGCCTGGGCGCTGTGCTTGCGGCGTTGTGCGTTGTTTTTATACGCGATTATGGGGCTAACAATCGGCTGGTATCGGAGCTTCCTCCTGTGGCGGTGCCGCGTTCCTTTACGCCGGATGAAGGGTTTTTGATTACCACGGCTGCTTTGGACGAAGCGTATGCCTCAGGATTCCGTTATTTTTTTGTTGTTATAAGTCCCACCAGCGATGAAAAATTTGTATGCATGCGCAATTGGGTTCAAGATGTTCCGCTGATTTTCAAAAACGCGCCTTCTCCGGATCCGCAAAGTAAAGGCTATTTCGCTTTAAGCGCCCATGAGTTCCGCTTCCTTGATACGGTAAGTGCAAAAAATCCTTGCGATTTGAAGCAGCTTGCCGACTGGTTTACCGCGCATAAAGATGCAACGCTTATGCTGAAAGTGAATGAGAAACCGCTGATTGGTCTGAGGCATCTGCGGGAGATTTTTCCGGCTTACGCAACGCAGGTTATTCCGGAGGTGGATAGTTCCCGCAGCGGTCAGAAGGCGCTTGAGCTTGGTTATAAGCGAGTGGTTGTGCAGGTAAAAAATTACATGCGTAAAGGCGATATGAGCCCTGAACAACGCAAAAGCGTCTCTTACATCAGGAATTTTGTCGAAAATAGGAGGGCCAATGTTTTCGCGATCCGGTTACCCGGTGGGTTCATGGAAGAAGGCCGGTTACCACAATGGATTGCGGATCTTCAGGCCCCGTTATACGCCTCAAACGTACTTGACTGCGATGATTATAAAAGTCTCCGCGAGCGTGGTATTGCCGGCATGTTTGGGGCGGCGGGCTTTCCTGCGCCATGTGCTAAAACCGAACGGTAATCTCATCTGACGTAGCGCTCCATGATCACCATCACCCTACCCGACAACAGCACGCGGCAATTTGATTTTAAACCAACCGGCG
>CAZRJZ010000044.1:4854-8287 GCA_964600465.1 uncultured Rickettsiales bacterium | reverse complement strand
AGTGTCAACTGATTTCAACTCATCCATTACCAGCTTTCCGATCTGAGCGCTTGTAATCTCGTTCTCACCTGCGCTTTCAAGTTTTTGAACAATCCTGGAAGTAATTTGCTCAATTTGCTCCCCCGCCACCGGACGCTTACGACATGCCATGGTAATGGAACCCACTATTTTTTCGCGATCAAATATGCGCCGTTCACCATTTTTCTTCAACACAGTTAGCTCACGCAAATGCACGCGCTCAAATGTTGTGAACCGTGAATTGCAGGCAGGGCAATAACGCCTGCGACGGATGGTTAAGTTATCCTCGCTAGGCCGGGAATCTTTTACCTGCGTATCCGGGTGGGAACAGAAGGGGCACTTCATGGGCAGTCCTACCACATCTGGGGCAAATCTGCCGCAGTATAGCTAACATTTAGATAATAATGGGTTAATACGCCGCGTAAAACCAGCCCTATCGCCTTTAATTGATAACGGCTTATCTATATAAAGCGATGCTTTAAAAGCAAAAAACAACACAATGTTTATTATCGTAATTTTAATGTAGAAAGCCCAATAAGTGCAAAAATAAAAGCAATAATCCAAAATCGAATAACAATGGTCGGCTCTTTCCATCCCAGCTTTTCAAAGTGATGATGCACGGGCGCCATTTTAAAAATTCGCTTGCCCCGCGTTTTGAACGACGCCACTTGCAATATCACCGAAACAGCTTCCAGCACAAACAATCCGCCAATGATGGCCAGCACAATTTCATGCTTTGTAATCACACTGATAGTGCCGAGCGCCCCACCCATCGCAAGACTGCCGGTATCGCCCATAAATACCATGGCAGGGGGAGCATTAAACCATAAAAATCCCATGCCTGCGCCTAAAAGCGCCGCGCAAAAAACCGCTAACTCACCGCTGCCGGAAACAAAATGAAGCTGCAAGTAGTCGGCGAATACCTTATTGCCCACTAAGTAAGCAATAAGCGCAAAACAGCCTGCGGCCATCATGATGGGCACGATCGCCAAACCATCCAGTCCATCAGTTAAATTAACTGCGTTGGAGGCTCCTACCATCACCACCACCACAAAAACAATGTAAAAGAGTCCGGCATCCCACAATATATCCTTCAAAAACGGAAACGCGATATGCGACTGAAGGCCCGGCGGGGAAACGCCGCGGATCACCAATGCCGCCACCAACGCCACCAGGATCTGCGCGGCAAATTTATGCCGGGAGGAAAGCCCTTTTGGATTACGCTTCGTAAGCTTTAAATAATCATCCCCAAATCCAATCAGGCCAAAACCGGTGGTCACAAGCAAGACAATCCAAACATGCGGATTAGCCAGATCCGCCCACAACAACGTTGAAACCGCCACGGAGAATAAAATCATCACGCCTCCCATGGTAGGTGTACCTTTTTTGGTAAGAAGGTGCGACTCCGGCCCATCATCCCGAATCGGCTGGCCTTCACCCTGCTTCGATTTCAGCCATTCGATTATTTTCGGACCCAACCAGAAACATAAAATCATGGACGTAAACACCGCTCCGCCGCTACGAAAGGTCAGGTAACGGAACAGATTGAAAAACAAGAAGTGTTCGGCATACGGCGCGAACAGGTTATAGAGCATCAGCGTATCTCCCCGGTTTGTATCGCCTGTGCGATTTCGTACATCTTACTGCCATGCGAGCCTTTCACAAGCAGCAGATCGCCGGCGCGTATATTTTTTTGCAGCACCGGCAGAAGCGATTGCGCATCCCTAGCGCATGCGCCTTGCAGCGCTTCCGGCAATGCGTTGAAGAGATTCTCCATTAATTCTCCCGCGGTAAATACGGCGTCAAACCCTGCGTTTACCACGTCTTGCGCTAACTGCGCATGCCACTGCGGCTCTGCTTTTCCCAGCTCGAGCATATCGCCAAGCGCGGCTAATTTACGCGCGTACCCTTGCAAAAGCGCTACTTTAGAAAAAGCCGCTCTCATGGAAGCGGGACTCGCGTTATAACTATCGTCCATCAGAGTTGCCTTGCCGTCCGCAACGCTAATTTCCACCATGGCGCCACGGCCTTTTGGCTCTTTAAATGCTTCCATGGCCTGAGCGGACGCAACCAGATCAAGAGCAAGCACATGCGCCACGGAAAGCGCCACCATAGCCGCGTAGGCCCAGTGCTTACCAATAGCCTGCATCTGCATGGAAACCGGCTGGCCGTTTACCGATAAAACCATCGACATTCCCTCTTTTTGCAACCCACATTGCAGCAAGCGGACATCAGCGCTTTCCTTTTGTCCAAAGGCGATAATGCGCGCGCCGCATTTTCTAGCCACGGCAGCGCAACGATCAAAATAAAGGCTATCGGCGTTTAAAATTGCCGTTCCCTCTTTCACGATCCCCTCAAAGATCTCGGCTTTTGCATCGGCAATGGCCTCTACATCTTTAAAAAACTCCAGATGCACCGCTTCCACATTGGTAATAATAGCAATATGCGGCTGCACCAATTGTGTCAGCGCACGGATCTCTCCGCTATGATTCATGCCCATTTCCAGTACCGCAAATTCAGCCTTCAGAGGAAGATTCGCCAGGTTCAGCGGCGTGCCGATATGGTTGTTAAAATTACCGTGGCTTGCAAACGTATTCCCATGCGCGCTCAGCATCAATTTAAGCATTTCCTTGGTGCTGGTTTTACCCACGCTACCGGTAAGACCAATCATACGCGCCGGTGTTCGCGCACGGCTAAAACGGCCTAAGTCTTCCAATGCGTTTTGCGTGCTGGGGACAAAAAGGAGTTTATTAGCATCCAGCACTTGGCATTCAGCATTTAAGGAAACAACTGCCGCCACTGCACCCTTTTGCAACGCCTGCTCTACAAAATCATGCCCGTCGAAATTCTCGCCTTGAATGGCAATAAATAAATCCCCTGGCTGCACGATGCGGCTGTCAATGACCACACGCGCCGCACTCCAGCTGCCGGAAGTTTCGCCGCCGGTAGCAAGCGCAGCATCCGCGGAAGTCCAGAGAATATCACTCATAACGCTTCCACCTTTTTCCGTACCACGTCCGCATCATTGAAAGGCAGTGACTCACTGCCAATAATCTGCACTTTTTCATGCCCCTTTCCCGCCACCAGCAGCACATCGCCTTTTTTTAGTTCTTCAAGCGCCGCGTTGATGGCATTCTCACGCCCGGCAATAACTTTGGCGCCGGGAGAACCCGCCAGCACTTCGGCGCGTATGGCGGCCGGATCTTCGTTCCTTGGATTGTCATCGGTGATGAACACTAAATCCGCATATTCCGCCGCTGCTTTGCCCATGAGGGACCGTTTACCCTTGTCGCGATCGCCGCCGCAGCCGAATACCGCCAATAATCGATTGCGCACGTGCGGACGTAAAGTTCTCAGCACGTTTTCCAATGCCGCCGGTGTGTGCGCATAATCAATAAACACCGTTGCGCCGTTG
>CAZRJZ010000044.1:0-4844 GCA_964600465.1 uncultured Rickettsiales bacterium | reverse complement strand
CGTTGGGCAGGACTGCTACCTGCTCCAGGCGCCCCGGCACGCCTTTTAATGAAGGAAGGAACGCAACAAGCTGCTGAATGTCCGCCTCACCGCAACCCATCACCAGCCCCATGGCTGCCAGCATATTGCATATCTGGAAATTCCCTACATGCGGCGTAGTGAAATGATGTGGTTTTCCATATAGCACGCATTCTACTTCTTGCCCATGCATCAATGGCGTTATGCGTTCAATACGAAATGTTTTTGCATTCCTCCCAAAATCAATAACATTATCGCCACGCAGAGCTGTTAGAATGCTGGCAGACTTAGCGTCTTCTTTATTAATCACCGCCGTTCCGCCTTCCGGCAAGACTTCCGTAAATAATTTGAGCTTGGCCGCGAAATACGCTTCGTGCGAGCCGTGATAATCCATATGGTCACGCGTGAGATTGGTAAAAGCCGCCGCCTGAATGCGCACGCCGTGCAGACGGTACTGATCCAGCCCATGGCTGGAAGCTTCCATCGCCAGATGCGTATATCCCGCATCGGCCAGCACTTGTAATAGCCGGTGTAAACTGACCGGATCGGGTGTGGTGTGCGTACCGGGATAAAGTTCCGCGCCATGTTGACCCCTAATACCGAGTGTGCCGATAGACGCCGCTTTGTAGCCGAGCATTTCCCACAATTGCCTTGTGAATTCAGCGGTAGAGGTTTTACCGTCCGTTCCCGTGACCGCCGCGATATGTGCAGGCTGGCGCGGGTAAAACGCTGCCGCAAGCTGGGAGAGCGCCAGACGTGGGTTATTCGTATGTAACTGCAATGGATTGCTATCCCATCTCTCCTGTGGAGAAGAAGAGAGTACCACCACCGCTCCTTTTTTTATCGCCTCTTCGATAAAAGCGCTTCCATCCTGCGTCAGCCCGGGAATTGCCACAAACAACGCGCCGGGCGTTACCTGCCGCGAATCAGCGGTAATCCGTTCTACAGCAGTCGCAGCGTATTCAGGCGGAAGGGACAGGCGCGGATTCACCGCTCTCAGCAGGTCAATAAGCAATGGCATGGACATAGCGCGCATCAAACGCAGCGTTAGGCATCGATGGTTTCACTGCCTTTACCGTCTGCACATTTTTACGCTCGCTGTCTACCCAATATTTATCTGCGTCATCGGCCTGCGGATCAAACACCGGCCTGATGCCATACATAGGCGCCATACGCGCTATCACGTTTCCCACCGCAGGCGCGGCAACCCAACCGCCGGTTGAATAGCCATAGGTGGCTTTATTGCCGACCGGTTCATCAATCATCACCAGCACCACGTATTTTGGATCATCCACAGGAAACGTCCCAATGAAGGAAGAAAGCTTGGCATTGTCATTATATTTCCCGCTGGCATTAATTTTCTCCGCCGTGCCGGTTTTCCCGCCGACGCGATATCCGGCAATATCCGCCTTACCGCCCGTGCCATGTTTTACTACCAAACGCATGAGTTTGCGCATATATTCCGAGGTGCGCTCACTGATAACGCGCGGCGGCGCGATATTCGCTTGTTCATCACGCCGCACCAAAGTAAGCGTTGGCAGCGTGCCGCCGTTTACCAGCGTTGCAATCCCCCTTACGAGATGCAAAGGAGAGACTGAAATTCCATGCCCGTAAGAAATGGTGATGGTATTGATATCCTTCCATTCAGAAGGGAAAATGGGAACGGCGCGTTCCGGAATCTCCATCTGCAACGGAGACATCATGCCTATTTTATCTAAAAATTTCCGCTGCGCCTTGCTACCCATAAGCAAAGCGATCTTAGCGGTGCCGATATTGGAAGAGTAGGCGTAAATTTCCGGCACGTTAAGCCAACGCTTCTTGCCGTGCGCGTCGCTGATGGTAAAGGAGGCGTATTTTAAAGGGTTGGTGGCGTCAAACCCGTCGCGGATGGAAACTTTACCGGAATCAAGCGCCATAGCCATGGTGAAGCTTTTGAAGGTTGAACCCATCTCATAAATGCCAAGCGCCGCACGGTTAAATTTTTGTACATCCGTGGCCTTAGAAGGCACATGCGGATCAAAATCCGGCAGTGAACTCATGGCGATCACTTCACCGGTTTTTACATCCGCTACAATGCCCGCAGCGCCGATAGCTTTAAACTCCTCCACCGCTTTGCGCATTTCATCGCGCAGCATATGCTGAATGCGCATATCAATGGAAAGCTTTAAAGGAACGCGCGGATCCGATTCCGAGAGCGCAAGATCAAACGTCTTTTCTATTCCTGCAAGACCACGGCTGTCTACGCCCACATATCCCAGCACATGCGCCAGCTCGTTGGCGTAGGGATAAATTCTACGCTGCTCCGGCAAAAAATAAACGCCCGGGATTCCAAGCGTGTTGACCGCTTCCTGCTCCGAAGGAGTCAGATGTCGCTTAATCCAGACAAAGGACTTTCCGCCTCTCATTTGCCTTAGCAATACGTCTTTGTCCATCCTTAAGGCGCGGCTGAGCTTTTCCGCCGCCAGAGGAATATCTTTAATCTCCTTAGGGTTGGCAAAAGCCGATTCCGTGCGCAGGCTCGTTGCGAGCAATACGCCATTACGGTCGACAATATCCCCACGTACGTTCCTACTGGCAACTCGCGTATCCTCCTCACCCCCCGAAGGCTCAGTACCTTCTTCTGTTTTCTGTGACAATGTGGCAGACAACGAGGTGATCATCATCTCCACCAGGCGTATGCCGATGGTGCCGTAGCATAAGACAAAAAACATGCCCACGCATAACAGGCGTATCTTGCTCTGCTCGATCGCGCGGCTCCCCGTGCTCTCGCGCACATGCACCGTGTTGCGGAAACTGCGCGCCACCTGCCTACTCCTGCTGCGGAATAACCACCGCAGCCGCAGGAATCAAGGGGCCGCCCACCGCCGCTTTCCTACTCGTTGCACGCGATGTATTGCTGGCCAGCGCCTGCCCCGGATACGGCAGCGTTTCGATATCCGCCATCTGTTGGCCTTGCATCGGCGCAAGCTGAAGATATTTATTCGCCAACGCTTGCAGGCGCTCCGGACGGTTCAAGTAAGCCCATTCGGCAGAAGAAACCCGTAAATTCTCGCGCTCATCTTGTAATTGATCCTCAATCTGAGCAATTTCTTTTTGGATGGAAAGCACCCGATATTTCACCATGTAGAGTCCGGAAGATGCCACAGCGATAACGCACATCCAAAAAAGGGTGGAAAAACGAGGGATCATACGGCCATCCCTCCTGCGCGCACCGCAACCCGCATTGTAGCCGAGCGCGCACGCGGATTTGCTTTGCTTTCTTCGACACTGCACCGCACCTTATGCGGCCGAGGCAGTAAAAAAACGGGGAGCGGCCCGGCATTTGCCTCCGGCAGATGACGCGACACTCCCCCAAATTTACCGCAACGGGAGTGGGTAAAACGTTTAACGATCCGGTCTTCGAGGGAATGAAAAGTCACCACCACCAACCGCCCTCCTGGAGCAAGCATACGCTCTGCGGCTTCCAGGCCGCGCTCCAGCTCGCCCAGCTCGTCATTTACTTTAATGCGAAGCGCTTGAAAACTGCGGGTGGCAGGATCGGTTGATCCGCCGCGCCCCACAGTATGCGCGATAATTTCACTTAAACGCCGGGTTGTTTCGATGCGCTCTTCTGCACGCGCCTGCACAATGGCACGGGCGATCCGCTTACCGGCCCGTTCTTCGCCATAGTGAAACAACACGTCAGCCAGCTCCGCTTCCGACGCATTATTTACAATGTCCGCCGCGCTTAAACCTTGCCGGCTCATGCGCATGTCCAGCGGACCATTATTGCGAAAAGAAAATCCTCGCTCAGGCTGATCTATCTGCATGGAAGACACGCCAATATCCAGCACCACTCCCTGCACCGATACAATACCATGCGCTTGCAAAAGCGCGCACATATCGGAAAAATTACCCGCCAGAAAAACAAACCGGTTCGGAAATTCTTGTTCCAGATTTTCTGCGAATTTTCTGGCGTCCGGATCGCGGTCGATAGCAAAAACGCGGCAGGGAGCGGCCTCTAATATAGCGCGGCTGTATCCGCCAGCGCCAAATGTCCCATCAACGAACACCTCGTCCGTTTTAGGGGAAAGGGCATGGATCACTTCCGGCAGCATCACAGGAATATGTGGCATTACGGCGTCCCTCCTTCGGCCGATGCGCGCAACGCCGGGAATTTTTTACGCATCACTTCACGCGCGGCCTGCGCATGCGCACCATACGCAGCAGGCTCCCAAATCTCAAACACCTCGCCTTTTCCAACAAACACGGCTTCTTCCCTGATTCCCGCGCCGCTTAAAAGATGCGCCGGCAGCATCACGCGGCCTTCGCCGTCGCACTGCACAGGCACGCTTTCTCCAAAAAGGGTGGTGGCGAAGGCATCCCGCTCTTCAGAAAAAGGGTCTAGCGCCTCAATCTGCGCACTCATTTTCTGAAAACGCTCCATGCCGCAGGCTTCCAGGCAAGGATTGCGCAAGCTGGCATAAACAATCATGCCGCCGGACTCCTGCTTCATCAGCACATTGCGGAAAGACGCCGGCACGGATATACGCCCCTTCTTATCTATTTTGTTGTGATAGCTGGAGAAAAACAGCATTTCCGCCTGCCATGGAATTATTTGGGATTTCTTGGGTATGGCTGGGATGTTATTGATTTATCCTGGGCGTGTCAACCGGAAACCAGGAGCGCCTCAGGGCGATCTCATGAAATCATGAGGATCTCCTCCTCCGCCCACGCGGGAGGCTTGGATTTTGTAAGGTAAAGCCCTTAAAGCCGTAGCGCTGCGAAGGCTTAATACCATTTCTCGATCAATACATCGAGAAATGGCATTCAAAACCGTCGCCGAA
>CAZRJZ010000043.1:3117-8304 GCA_964600465.1 uncultured Rickettsiales bacterium | reverse complement strand
AGAAAGCGTGACACAGGCGGTTTCAATGAGATTTTTTAAGCGCGTGCGTGAAAGTGCCACCAGTTTGTTTATCCAGCGATTGCAGCGCTTGAGGAAATTGTTTATCCTCACCTACCAGGAATACAAGTGTGCTTGCCTTGGCAGGAGGGTTGTTTTTTTCTGAAATTTCTGCGAAAGAGATTTTCATCGGAGCATGCCTTCCGGTTTACAGGTTTGAGTAATGAGCGCACTTATGCAACGGTACAATGCCTACATCGCAAAACAACTTGCACGTAGCACACTACTGGTTGCCTTAAGCCTTACCAGCATCGTCTGGTTGACGCAAGCGCTGCGGATGCTGGACTTTATTGTTAATCAGGGAGTGTCCATCCGGATATTTCTCTGGCTTACTCTTTTGGTATTGCCAGGGTTAATTATGATGATCCTGCCTATTTCGCTTTTTTGCGCGTTGCTCTTTTTATATCACAAATTCAGGGTGGATAGTGAGTTGATTGCCTTTCAAGCGGCAGGCATTGACAAATGGCAACTAAGCCGTCCGGCTATATTGGTAGCGGCAGCGATCGTGGTCATCGGTTACAGCGTTTCGCTTTACCTGCTTCCGGTAAGCTACGGCACTTTCCGCAACGCCCAATCTTACTTACGTAATAACTATGTTTCGGTGTTATTGCAGGAGGGAGTGTTCGCCTCGCCTGCGCCAGGGCTTACCGTATTTGTACGTGACCGTGACGATAGCGGGACATTGCATGGGGTGCTGGTGCATGATGGCCGGCAACCCAATGCGCAGGTGACCATGATGGCGGAAACCGCCAAGCTGGTGGAGACAGCGCAAGGCCCCCATTTTTTGCTCTTCAACGGCAACAGGCAGGAAATGCGTGACGGCAGTCTCTCGTTATTAAACTTCGAAAGTTATATGTTGGATATTAACCTTTACGTTGGAAGCATGGTACAGCGCGCGCCTGATCCGCAAGAAAAATTTATCGGTGAGCTGTTTACTTCTCAAGGCGTCGATGATAGGGAGACCTTACGTTTGCGGGCAGAGGCGAATCAACGATTGCTGTGGCCGTTTTATGCAATGACACTGACGCTGGTGGCGTTGGCATTGATGCTTTCCGGTGAGTTTAACAGGCGCGCGCGCTGGCAGCGCAATGTGATGACGGCATGTATCGGCGCCTTGATTTTGTTTACCGGCGCTGGGCTGCGCAACCTGATGACGCTTCATTCCACGTTTGTTCCGCTAGCTTATGCTAACGTGGTTGTGCCTGCCATTCTGGCGATATTCTCGCTCAAAGACAGGCCGATTCTCGGAGAAATGAAGTTTAAGCGTACAGAACGCTCCGGGATGACTAGAATACGCTCTAGCTAAATATCCAGATTGCTGACTTTTAGGGCGTTGGTTTGAATGAAGTCGCGTCTTGGCTCCACAACATCGCCCATCAGGGTGGAGAAGATGGATTCCGTTTCCACGTCGTCCGTGACGTCTACTTTTAGTAAGCGCCGCGTTTCCGGGTTGAGCGTTGTATCCCATAGCTGGTCAGGATTCATTTCTCCGAGCCCTTTGAAGCGCTGGATGGTTGCGCCTTTGCGTCCTGCATCCATGATTGTTTGGTAAAGCGCCGAAGGAGTGGCAACGGTCGTTTCCTGTCCTTTGCGCGTAAGCGCTGAGGCTTGAGCAAAATATGTTTGTATGTGGTGGCTGTGTGCGGCGATAGCCTCACCTTCGCGGCTGTGCGTGAACCGTTCTTCAAAAAGATAAGTTTCCTCTACGCCGCGAACGGTACGAGAAAGCGTGTAATGTCCTTCCGAAAAACGGCAACTCCAGGGATTTAATTCTCCTTGAAGACGAAGTAAGTTTTTCTGCCAGCGCGCAGCTTTTTCTTCCTGGCTATTTCCGGTTTTATCAAACACGCCCGCAATAGCGCCCACTTCCAGCAACGGAAGAGGTAAACGACGCATAAATGTTTTTAAGCATTCTAATATTTTTGCTGATTCCTGCACTGCGGCGCGAAGTTCCTCGCCGCTTATGATATTGCCGCGACCGTTATCCAGCTTTGCATCTTCCAGTCCGCTTTCCAGCAAATACTGCTCGAGCGCTTCATCGTCTTTAAGGTAAGCATCGTGCCCACTTTTCTTAAGTTTATAAAGTGGCGGTTGAGCAATGTAGAGATAGCCACGTGCAATCAGGTCGCGCATTTGCCTGAAAAAGAAGGTAAGAAGAAGCGTGCGGATATGGGAGCCATCTACGTCCGCGTCGGTCATGATGATGATTTTATGATAGCGCGCTTTGTCGATGTTAAACTCATCCCGCCCGATACCGGTGCCAATGGCGGTAATAAGCGTGCCAATCTCGGCAGATGAGAGCATTTTATCAAAACGCGCGCGTTCCACGTTCAGTATCTTTCCTTTTAAAGGAAGAATGGCCTGCGTGGCGCGTGAGCGGCCTTGCTTGGCCGATCCACCTGCCGAATCTCCCTCGACGATAAAGAGCTCCGATTTGGCGGGATCGCGCTCCTGGCAGTCGGCCAGTTTGCCTGGAAGGCTCGAAATATCCAGCGCGCCTTTACGGCGCGTGAGTTCCCGGGCCTTGCGTGCCGCTTCACGGGCGCTTGCCGCTTCAACGACTTTACCGATGATCAGTTTTGCTTCTTGCGGATGCTCTTCCAGCCACTGATTGAGTTTATCGTACGCATAGGACTCGACCACAGGCCGCACTTCGGAAGAAACGAGTTTGTCTTTGGTTTGCGAGGAAAATTTGGGATCGGGTACCTTCACGGAAATAATGGCGGTCAGCCCCTCCCGTGCATCATCTCCGGTGATAGCGATTTTTTCCTTTTTGCTTAAGCCCGATTCTTCATAATATTTGTTGACGGCGCGGGTGAGGGCGGCGCGGAACCCCACTAAATGCGTGCCGCCATCTCGCTGACGGATGTTGTTGGTGAAGGTAAGCACGTTTTCATGGTAGGAGTCATTCCACTCCATGGCGACTTCCACGCCCATGCCATCGCGCTCACCTTTGATAAGAATGGTGGGGTGAAGGATATTTTTTCCCTTATCCAGGTAATGCGCGTAAGCCTCGGTTCCGCCTTCGTAATAAAATTCGGATACGGTAACGGGATCGGTACGTTCATCGCAGAGGCGGATGCGTACGCCGGAGTTCAAAAATGCCAGTTCGCGCAGTCGATGCTCTACGGTTGCAAAGTCAAACTCTGTTTTAGTGAATGTTTCTTTAGAGGGAAGAAATGTAACGCGGGTGCCACGGCGTGGGCCTGACTCACCGCTTGCACGCGAGGCAATCGGCGCGTCTCCGGTGATGGTGAGATGTTTTTTAGTCTCTCCATGCTCAAAGCGCGCTTCATGTTGTTTATCGGACCGCCAGACGGTTAGCTCCAGCCATTCGGAAAGCGCGTTGACAACCGATACCCCAACGCCGTGAAGGCCGCCGGATACTTTATAAGTGTTTTGGTCAAACTTTCCTCCGGCATGCAATTGAGTCATGATCACTTCCGCTGCGGATACGCCTTCACCGGCATGAATATCAACCGGAATACCGCGTCCGTTGTCGGTTACGGTGCATGAGCCATCGGAATTTAAGGAGACTTCCACGAGGTCGCACCATCCGGCTAAGGATTCATCGATCGCGTTATCCACAACCTCATAAATCATGTGATGCAGGCCTGAGCCGTCGTCTGTATCGCCGATGTACATGCCCGGGCGTTTGCGCACGGCCTCCAGGCCCTTTAATACCTTGATGGATTCTGCGCCGTATTCATCTTGAGCCATGTTGCTTGCTCTCTTTAATTCTGCGGTGTTAGGCATTGGCGTTCCTTGAGTGCTTTTATTCCCGGTGATCTCTGCATTGCTTCTTTAAATTAAAGGTTCGGACATTACATTTAAAGGATCATCAAGGCAAGATGAGGAATATATAGCGGTTAAGAATAGAGTTGTATAGCCTGCTTCACGCGCTATTATACCTGTCGCACGTCAAGAGTTGCTTTTCTTCACAGCGGATGTATCGCTCACTAATACAAGGAAAAATCTCGAGATATCAATAGACCTTCTCAGAAACTAAAAAGCAATGATTTTTCAGTATGCCTAGCTTTCCACCCATGGGAAGCGAGGGGATACCTGAGCGCATGGCGGCAACGTAGGCGCGTATTTTTTGGCTCAGAATCCGCATTTTTTAGGATTTTTCTACTTCCATGCATACATGCCGGGTGGTTATCTCTTTAATGTTAGGATCGTAAAAATGTGTCAAGCGTCCGGATTAATGGTGATAAGAACTTTATCAATCCTGCGCTCGTCCATATCGAGGATTTCAAAGGTGATATTGTGCCATTTTAAACTGTCGCCTTCTTTAGGCAGGCGTTCCAGATGATGGAGAATAAAGCCTGCAAGCGTGGCAAAATCAGCGTCTTCGTTCCGCAAATGATTGATCTGAAGCAAGCTCTCAAGTTCATACACAGGCAGCATGCCATCGACGAGCAATGAGCCGTCTGAGCGATATTGAACCTTGGGCTGCTCACTGTCGGTCGGTTCGGGCATTATCCCTATAATGGCCTCTAAAATGTCTTTAAGGGTAATGATGCCTTCCAGGCCCCCATATTCATCAATCACCAGCGCGATGTGGGAGCGGGTGTTTCGGAAGGTGCTGATTGCGTCATGCACACTGGTATTTTCAGGAATGGAGATGGCGTCCTGCGCCAACTCACGAAGGTTTAATTGTTTGCGTTCATGGAGTTGCACGACGATGTCTTTGGCGCTGACAATCCCAAGAACGTTCTGGGAGGATTTGTCGCCAAGCAGGTAATGCGAATGTTGTGCCTCTTTAATGATGCCGGCAACGTTGGTCAGCGATTCATGCGGGTCAATCCAGACAATATCCTGGCGATGCGTCATGGTGGATTTGATGGAAAGATCGGATAAGCGCAGCACGCCTTCCATCATTTTTTGCTCGGCCAAATTAAAAACGCCTGATTGGGTGCCTTCGGCGATAATGGACTTTACTTCTTCCTCACTGACCGTGCTGGCCGTCTCCACGGGAATGCGCAAAATACGTAGAACAAGATGGCTGGAGAACTCAAGAAACGAAACTAAAGGGTGTAGCACTATCGCCATCCAATAGACGGGCGGCGCGATCAATACTGCGAACGTGTCTGCGAATCGGAGCGCGATTTGCTTTGGGACCAGCTC
>CAZRJZ010000043.1:0-3107 GCA_964600465.1 uncultured Rickettsiales bacterium | reverse complement strand
CCAGCTCGCCCATAATGAGTGAGATATAGGTGACCCCGGCCACTACAAGGCCAATGGCAAGGTCTTTTCCGTGAGGTTTGAGCGTATTGAAAGTGTCCAGATATTCACCCAGCGCTCCGGCAAACGCAGCGCCGCTATAGGCGCCGGCGAGAATGCCAATCAGCGTAATGCCAATTTGGATAACGGAGAGAAATTTGTTCGGATCGTCTTTTAAATTGAGTGCGATTTTAGCGCCTTTACTTCCGGACTCCGCCAGCATCTGTAATTTTGAGCGGCGCGAAGAAACCACCGCTAATTCCGTGAGCGAGAAAACGCCGTTAAGCAGGATGAGCAGACAAAGGACGAGCGTATCAGTCAGCATACGCCTCCATCTTTAAGGCTTTTTATTCGGCTGATAAAGCAAAATAAATGATATCTTCTCCTTATTTACTCATAGCGTGGTCACTACGCCGCTATTTTTAACATCTCCAGCAGTGAGCTTTGCAGGCGAGATGTTTGCGCAATCAGCGCCGTAGCCGCATTGGCGCGCAATGTTGCAAGCGCGAGGTTGGTGCCTTCCTCGGCAACGTCGGTGTCGGCCAGTTTCGAGCGCGCTTCATCCACGTAGATGCGGCTGTTTTCGAGGTTAGTGGACGCGGCATCGAAACGAGCCTGGTAGGAGCCGACATCAGAAATAATGGTATTTAAGTTATCCAGCGCCGATGTAAGGGTGGCGATGGCATCTTCAGCGTTGCCTTGCGTGGTGATGTCGGGTGTTTCTCCTTCAAAAAGCGATGAAGTGCTGGCGTCGTCGATTCTAACGCTTATGACGTCCTCGGCGCTGCTACCAACCTGAAAGCTTGTGCCTTCGCCGTCGCCCGTGAGGCCGAAGGAATCGCGCAGTGCGGTCGCAAAAGTTTCAGCCGCATTTGCGGTAGCAAAGCTGTTAACGGTAGCGCCGTTGGTGATACGGATAACGCGGTTGCTATCGGTAAGACTGGTAAGCGTGAGAGTTTCGTAGCGACCGATTGAGCCGCCAACTCCGCTTGATGCCCGGAATATTTCTTCCGCTCCATTATTGCGTAGAGTGATGTCTATGGTGCCATCGGTGGCTGAAGGAGCGGTGACGGAGATGCTGCGAATACTGACATTGCTGAAATCATCGAGTTTAATTTCAGCCGTAGCGCCTGCCAGGCCGTTTACACCGGAGAAGCTGGACATATTGCGATACTGATAAAAAGTTAAGGTTGAAAATGCTGCGTCCAGGCGTGCAGCAAAAGTATCTGCCGTTGACTGATTGGTAACGGCAAATCCTCCGCTTGCAATTTCAACATCGAAATAACCGCCGTTTGTGGAAGAGAAGCGGTAGTTGGTGGCCGATCCTGGAGTGGTGTCCGTGATGGCTGACGTGTAGGTATGATCTCCAACCGTAAGAGATGCGGTGATCGAATCGGCTCCCACATAGGTGGCGGTGAATCCGGAAATCTCGCCGATGAAATCGCTGTTATTGACGCCGCCGGTGTTGACCCCCGTAGCCGTGCCGCCACTTACCGTGGCGGAGGTAAGCGATCCGTTGGCCAGGGTCTCTGTAATATCCAGGGTTGCGCCGCTGAAATCGGCGGAGTTACCGACATTTTTATGACGGATAACAAGCTGGCTGCCATTGATGGAAAATTCCAGTTGCCGTGTGCCGTAGTTATTACTGGAGCTGTATTGTGAAATAGTCTTAACTGCGTTTTGCAGTGTTTCCTCCGTGGATGATCCAATTTGAATCTCCGTAGAGGTGGAGGCAGAATTTTTAAATGTAAACGTAACGGCGCTTGCATTTCCATCATCAATGGTAAGCGTTTCGGTGTCGCTGATAGTGCCGGTAATGGTGAGCGTTGTGGAGGCGGATGTTTGGCTTTGGGTGTTGACCAGTGCATCGCCGATGCTGCCGCTGGCTTGTACGCTGTTGGTGCGCAGGCCATTATCCAGTCCGCCTTGAAGCGTGTAATAAGACGCAGATTGGGTAGCGGTTCCGGTGACAGTGTAACTGGCCGTGCCTACGCCGATAAGATATTGATTGCCTAGTTTTCCGCCCGAGTCATGACTGATGGTAACGCCGCTTCCAGCGCCGGCATAGGTGGCCTGTGAAATGGCCCGGTTTGTTGAAGCGTTGAGTGCCGCGGCAAGATTGGTTGCCGTTGTGGTGGAGTCTCCGCCGATGGTAAACTCGGTACTGGTGGATGCCGATGCTGCCGCAGTAAAGGTAACGCCGTTTAGAATCACTGTTTGCCCGGCAGTGGGGTTGGCGGTAAAGGTAACGGTGCCGGAGGCTTTGGTTGCCTGCGTGGTGGTGGTGGTAGGAATATTTCCGCCCGAAATGGTGCCATCCAGCAAATTGACGTTATTGAATTTGGTATTGCTGGCAATCCGGTCTATCTCGCTTGAATATTCATCGAATTGCACTTGCAGCAAAGCGCGGTCCGTGTTGGTAATAGCGCCGGAATTGGCCTGGGTGGCCAGGGATTGCAGGCTGTCGAGCAAGTCGCGCACGTTTAAGAGTGCGCCATATGCCACTTGCAGGAATGAAGAGGCTTGTGCCGTATTCGATTGCGCGGCTTTAATGGCGGTTACCTGTGACTGTAGCTTTGTGGAAATGGAAAGCGCTGCAACGTCGTCTCCGGCATTGATAAGCCGGTTACCGGAAGACAAGCGCGCTGTGGAGAGTTGAATCTGTTGGGTAGAGCGTGTGAGGCTGGAGAGGGCAGAGCCGTAATAAGCGGAGCTGCTTAAAGGGGTTCCGTAAGGCATGGCAATACTCGTTTCATCACGGGATGGCGCATCTACGTGAGCCCAAACCGCGTTGGACAGCAGATCCATCTACATGACGAAACTAACCTGAATCACCCTTTAAGAGGTGACCCGCAGGCTGGCTCACTGCCGGCCCGGAGCGTTATTTGCGGCCACTCATGACCATAACGATCATTAATGATTATGCCCCAGATATAAAAAATAAATATTAATAATAATTGAGAATATTATTAATTAGAAAATAATAATAATTATATATATCAAATGGTTGAGATTGTTGATTTGTCATCCCCGCTGAAGCGAAGCGGAAGGCGGGGATCTCAGGCGACTTG
>CAZRJZ010000042.1:0-8464 GCA_964600465.1 uncultured Rickettsiales bacterium | reverse complement strand
CCTGCGCGCGCCCAGGTGCTGATCCGCGATGCGGAAGTGGAGCATAGCTTACGCGAATTTGCCGATCCTATTTTTAGTGCGGCGGGGCTGAATCCCGAAGCGGTGCGCATTTTTGTGGTTCAGGATAATAGCGTGAATGCCTATGTGGCAGGTGGGCAGAATTTGTTTATTCATACGGGGCTTATAAAAGCCACGCGTCATCCTGGTATGTTGCTGGGCGTTATTGCGCATGAAACAGGGCATATTGCGGGTGGGCATTTAGCTCGCGGCGCTGAGCAGATGAAAGACGCCCAACTTGCCGTGATTTTAGGCTATGTGCTGGGTGCGGCGGCAGCCGTGGCGAAGCCCGATGTGGGCGTGGGCGTAATGGCCGCCGGTCAGGAAGCGGTTATGCGGAATTTTCTCAGTTTCTCGCGTGCCAATGAGCAGGCGGCGGATCAAGCGGGGCTTGGATTTTTAGACAAGCTTGGAATCTCCGCTTCCGGGATGAAGGACATGTTTCAAATCCTCTACCGGCAGGAATTGCAGAGCATGTCGCAGCGTGATCCTTATTTGCTGACGCATCCTTTAAGCGCCGAGCGTATTACGCACGTGCGCAACCATGCGGATCATTCACCTATCCCGCCCGGCGCATTTCCCGCGGCGCTTGATCCTCTCTATCAACGCATGATCGCTAAGCTTTATGCTTTTTTAGAAATTCCTCCTAAAACCTTGCAGCGCTATCCCCAGTCGGACAATAGTATTGCGGCGCGTATGGCGCGCGCTATTGCATGGTATAAAATTCCGGATGCGAAAAAAGCCAATGAGGCCATGGCGCTGCTGGTCAAGCAATATCCCGGCGATCCCTTTCTTTATGATCTTCAGGGACAGATTTTATATGAAAACGGCTATATTGCGGAAGCGTTGCCTGCCTACACGCGCGCTAGCGAGCTTCGTCCTGACTCGGCGCTCATTTTAACCTCCCTGGGCGAAGTATTAATGGCGCAAAAAACGCCTGTTGCGGATGGCAAAGCGCTGGTTGTTTTGGAAAAAGCCACCCGTCTGGATAACGCCAATCCGCATTCCTGGCGTCTGCTTGCTACGGCTTATGGCAAGGCGGGAAATAGCACTATGGCGCATCTGGCGTTAGCGGAAGAAGCGGCGCTTACCGATCAGCCGGCAGTGGTGGCGCGTGAAGCGGATGCGGCGCTCAAAGAGCCGGGTGGAAACGACGCGTTTGTCCAGTTGCGCGCGGCGGATTTAAAACGCGTGGCTGAGACGTTAAAGAAGCAGAAGGAAGATCGGGAAAAAGGTTTCAGCGGCCAGCGCGCCGGCCTGTTTGGGCGCTGACAATAATTCACTGTACAGTCGTACACAAATCTTTTAATTACGAAAATCATATCCGTTTAATTCAATTGGGAGACTAAGCATGCAGGTTCAGCGCACATCCATTGTTAAGGCTGCTTTTTTATCGATGCTCTTGGGCAGCGCCGCTATGGCGGAGCCTGTTAAGACCGCTGCGACGCTTCCGCGCGCCGAAGTAGAGGGTATCATTAAGGATTACTTGATGAGCAACCCTAAAGTTATTTTAGAAGCGGTGGAAAAATACCGTGAGACGCAGGAAGCGGAAGCGAAGGAAAAAGCTGAGAAAACGATCGTTGAGCGCGCGAAGGATTTATATAACGATCCCCTGGACGGTACGTTTGGAGATGCCTCGAAGGCGGATGTCACTTTGGTGGAGTTTTTTGACTATCATTGCGGATATTGCAAGCATTTCCTGTCAACGGTGCAGCAGCTTACGAAGGAGGATTCAAAATTGCGGGTGGTATTTAAAGAACTGCCCATTCTCGCAGAAGATTCCCGCTTGGCCGCAAAGGCGGCATTGGCGGTGCATAAGGTGGATCCGAAGAAATATTTTGAATATCATACCGCCCTAATGACCATGCCGAGGACAAGCTTAAAAGACGGAGCTTTCACGGAGGGGAATCTTACGCAGGCGGCAACAAAACTGGGCGTGCCTGCCGATAAATTTACTGCCGCGTTTAAATCTGCGGAAATTGAGGCGCAGTTAGAGAAAAACATGAATCTGGCCAAAGATCTCGGTATTGCCGGTACGCCTGCGGTTGTCGTGAATCGGCAGCTCTTTCCCGGGGCAGCGGACATAGGAGATCTGAAGAAGGCCATTGAGGAGCAGCGCAAAGCGCCGGCGAAGCCTGGTGAAGCCCAATAGCGGTGATTGGACGGGATTATTTATGCTGAGAATCTCTCCTTTGTTGCGTAACCGTGTCTTTGTGGGGGCCGCTATTGCGGGGTCTGTTTTTGCGCAAGTATCATTGGCGGATTCTTACGTTTTTTTACAGCTTGGTTCCGCTTCTTCTCGTGAGGAAGCGGAAGAGCTGGCAGGGGTGCTTAAAGCCGATTTTTCCGGGCTGCTGTCACGTTACGGGTTTCATGTGCGTGAGGTGGGGCAGGTGACTTCCAGTCGGCCGGCCTGGCGTGTGCAGGCGGGTCCTGTGGAGTCTAAAACGCGTGCCAACCGTGTTTGCGCAGAGATTCAAGCGCGCGGGAACGATTGCTTTATTGTGGAGTCGGCGGTGCCCCTCTCAGCAGTTCAAACGGAGGCTTCCGAGGCGGCCAAAACGGCTGCGGTTGCGGAGCGTTCTTCCGGAGTTGCCACGCAGGCAGGGGATGCCTCCGGGCAGGGAGAGATTTATTCCGGCTCCATTTGGCCATGGAATTGGGGGAAAGCCGGCGACGGGGAGCGTCCGCCCACTCTTGCTCCATTAAAGACCGCGACTGAGGCTTCGCAAGAACCCTCTGGCGCCAAAAAGCAGGAAATATCTGAAGTTTCAGAGCCTGAATCTGTGGACGGAGAACGCATCACATACGACGCTCCGGACGCATCCGCATCCGCGCCGAAAGACGATGTGCTGCCATGGCTGCAACAAGCAGGCGGTGCGGAGCGAACATCCGATAATGCCGTGGCGGGGGATGAGGAGGGTGGGCAGGTGAAAGTGGCGGAAGCGATTCCTGTTCCTCTTTCGCAGGAAGACCGCCGTCGTCAAGCGCCTGTGGCACCCGCCTCTCCTATGCAAGTGACTACGCAGAGGGTCAGCTTACAGCAGTGGTCCGGTATGCGCCGGTCTACACGCTGGGTGCAGGTGGGATCTTTCTCCGATAGCAATGCCGCGCTTTCTTGCTGGAATGAAACGCAGGCGCATGACCCTTCTGTTAAAGCCATGCGTGCCCAGGTCTTGCAGGATTATGCAGGCCGTAAGTCCGGGCGCGCCAGTTTACGCATAGGACCGGTTCAGAGCGATGAAAACGCGTCTTATATTTGCGGATTGGTTAAGCGTTGCGGTGGCGATAATTTAAGCTGCCGGGGAATTGCTGAAGCGGTTAATTCAGGGCAGGTTGTTCGCCCGTATGCTGCCGGCGCCGGCGATGTTTCGCGTTATGCGGATCCCATGGAAAAGACCGCTGCTGCGGGTAGTTACTGGGTGCAGCTTGGTTCCGCTCCCACGCCTCAGCATGCGCGGCGCATCTGGGAGGTTTTAAAAGGGCGTTATCCGGAATTGTTCGCAGGCCGTCATGCGGTGGTGAGTATGCCCGCGGCTTCTGCCAATAGCGCGGCGCGTGGAGTGTATCGATTACGTACGGGAAGCTTTAAGACGCGTGAGGAAGCGAGCAAACTTTGCGCTACTATGACCTTCAGGAACCTAAGCTGCCTGGTGGTAGCCGAGTAAAGGGGGTAAAATGGAATGGTCCGGTCGCGCCATTCTGCTTTCGCTCTCCCGGCATGGCGAACATGCCGCCATCGGCAGAATGCTTACCGATGAACATGGGCTTTGCGCGGCCTTGATCCATGGCGCGTACTCGCGGGATAAGCGTGGCCTTTTTCAGACAGGTAACCTGTTGCAGGCTTCCTGGCGCGCACGCACGAGTGATCAGTTGGGAACATTGAAGCAGGCGGATATAACCCTTTCCACCGCAGCGCTGGTGATGCAACGGGCAGATAAGCTCCAGGCGCTTGCGTCCGCTTGCGCGCTCACGGAGTCCTGTTTGGCAGAGCATCATCCGGAGCCATTGCTTTTTCAACGCCTCTCTCGTTGGCTGGAAACGCTCCCTCATAACGTGCACTGGCGAGAAGAATATGTACGTTATGAATTGGCTTTGCTCACTCTTTGCGGATATGGCCTGGATCTGGAATGTTGCGCGGTGACCGGAGAAATGGGCGGCCTCGCCTATGTTTCTCCTAAGAGTGGGCGCGCCGTTACGCGCATTGGCGCAGGGCCATACCGTGATATGCTGCTGCCGTTACCCCGGTTTATTCGCAATCCCCACGCCCATGCGGATCCAGGCGATATTATTTCCGGCTTAAAGCTGACTTCGCATTTCTTGCGGCAATCTATATTTTCACCACGCGGAAAGAGCCTGCCGATGGCGCGTAAGCAGCTGGAGCACCTGCTTTGCGCTTAATTCTCCCCTACTCAGGTACGGTCTTATCGCCAGGGCTTAGAAAACTACCGCGCGTGTAGTATCTTGCCACATCGTCGAACGTGTTCGCCGCATGGTTAGAAACCGCGGCGCCGGCGCGCTGGTAAAAAACATTGTCGAATGTGCCGCTGGCGGCCGCATTGGTGCATTTGCAATTGGCCAGTTCCATGGTGTTGGTAACGGATTCGCTGATGCGCGACCCTGCGCGCGTATAAGCGCCGTGTCCATTCGGGCCGTGGCTCAAAAGCACCGCAATGGCAGAAGTGCTGCGGGCGGAGCTGCTTTCATCGCGCACCTCGATAGCACCGGTAGCGGACTGCGGTTTATAGGTGGTAAAGGCACCCGAAGCGGTCATGCGTTCATCGGCGACGTAAAGGATGCGTCTGCCCCATGCATCAATCATGGCGTCATCCGCAAGCCCAAGCGTGCGTACGGGCACGACTCCGGAAACAACATTGGCTGCCGGGCGGCAAAGCACAGGGTTACTGCCCGCGCATGCGCCAGCCGATGCCGCAGTACAGCTTCCGGCGCTTCCTGCGGAGACGGCGAAATCAGCCGAACTGACGCTATCTGCGAACCCGGCGGGGCAGGGCAGGCGGTCGTTCTTTATGCGGTAATCGGCCAGCGCTTTTTCCAATGCGGCCATTTTCTCGCTCATCTGACGGTTACGCGCGCGGATTGTCTCCTGCGTGATAAGCGGCATTACAAATCCCGCCACCAAAGACAGCACCATTAAGACAATGCTGAGTTCAAGCAGCGTATACCCGCTTGAATCGGAATTGGGACGGTTGTGGGGCAATAAATAAGTAGCCACAATGCTATTTCGGATTTTTTTTGTCACCCCCGCCGCCAGGGGCCGGTGGACCGCTGCCAACGGGTGGCCGGACGGGAGGAGGATTGTTTTGACGTCCTTTTTCTGCCACGGCGTTGCGGCCTGCCGAGGCCAGTTGCCTGACCATGGCATCGGAAGCGGCGCTCGCCCGATTGCTGAACGCCTGGCCTGGGTTCATGGCGCTGGCGACTGCGCCGCTCATGTTTAAGCTGGTGCTGGCAGAAGCAATCTCGCGTGCGATGCTGAGCACAATCCCATTAAAACGCCAGGTAAGCTGCGTGAGAATAAGGAAGGTGAGAATATCGAATACGCTGATAGGTATCGGGTCCGCCCATCCCAGCGAACCGCCGTAGGGTTGCCCCCCGCGCGTAAATCGGGGGATAACGGCGTCGGTCGGGAGGCCGCGGAAGAAGCCCTGGCTTGGCATGTAACAGACTTGCTCACCGCCATACAGAATATTGGTGATTGCGCTTAGCACTAATCCAACAAAGAACGAGAAAAACATAAATAAGAAAACCGGTTGCAACATGGCGTTGATAAGTTGGTTGAGCCAGCCGTCGAACAAATGCCGCGTTTTGCTGAAAAGCAGAAATGCGAGAAAAATAGGTCCGAGTCCGAATAAAAACGCCATGACTACCAGAGCCATTAAATACACCCAGATTGCCTGTAAGAGCGCCCCAACAAAACTGCCAAGTCCGGTTAGCAAGAGAAAACCGAGTACCAGCCCGTAAGGTCCGCTGAAAATGGTGGCGACTATAGTGACAAACATGTGCGCTGAGAGCGCCTTGCTGATGGCTGCATCAAGCGGTTGAAAGGGGCCGGTCAGAGAGTCACCCGTAACCACGCCGATCAGCCAATCCATGCCGCCTTTAAAAAAGGTGACGAATATATCGTAAAACGTAATCCAGCTCCCCGGCTTGGCCAATGCGTAAATAGCGCCGATTTTCACTAAACGCGTGATCAGATCGGTCAATGTCAGCTGCACAATGCCGGACGTGAACGCAATTCCGTAAAAAAGAATATACAAGACAAAGGCAATGTTGAGCACCTGGTTGAAACTGCCATCGCCGGTGCGATTCGCGATTGATTCAAATAATCGTTTTGCCACCTGATTATTAGGGTTACAGACGATACCCGTTTGAGCAGCGCTGGGAGCTTCTCCGAATAAGGCGCAGGAAACGCTGTCGGTAATGGTGGAGACAATTAAAAAACTTCCCACGCTAAATGCCCCGTCCCATGTGCAGGTGCCTGCCGGGCTGTTTGCCGCGCTTGCTTGCGGTGGCGCGGCGAAAAACCCGCCCAGTAGCGCCAGTAGGAGGCCAAGAATTTTAAACGTTCGGTAGGAAGTGCTCATGATGTACCTGCCATGGCTCCGCGTAACCTGCTCACTGCGGCTCGGAGTTCTTTTGCAAAAGGCATTTCTTCAAATGCAAGTCCGGTAATTACGCGGGCGATGCTATCGGAAATTTGCGGTATCCCATCCAGCAGCATGAGCATGAGGTAAGCGACGATAAAAAAACCTAGGGAACTTAGAATCATATTCTGCATGATCTGTACCCCTTGCGGACCAAAATCGATGTAGGAAAAATCCAATGATCCCACGTCCATGGTACTTGAGAGGTTGGGGTTCATGAAATTTTGCATGGAAGGCGAGGTGGCTCCGCCTCCCGCTCCGGTTAGCTGTTGGTCAAACGCCTCCAAGAGCGCCGGGTCGGAAGGTACCTGCCAGCTGGTGAAATTACCGCCCGTGCGGCCAAATATCGCGCCGACATTTAAACTGCCCGGCAGCGCGTTGGCGTCGCCGGTGACAATGTAGAAGGTAAAGGCGTAAAAAGCATTAATCAGGTTTTGTATAATGGGGGTGAAAGCCGCTAGAAAGGCAAAGATCATGACCGGATTGAGCATGCAGGCGATTAACAAATCGAGCCATTTCTTAACGAATCGTTCCGTTGTGTAGCGCAGAATCACAAAGGGCATGAGCAATGGCGCAATTACAACAATAAAAGCAATCATGACCAGCGCTGCCAGATAGCTGAATACGGCGCGCAAGCCAAAGTAAATGATGGCAAGCACACCAATAAAGCCAAAGAGGAAATTTAAAATACCAAGCAGGCTGGATGTAACTGACATACCAATCAGCCCCAGTAATCCCCGAAAGGGCGTATGGCCAGTGGGGTTATTAAAAAGCGAGGTATTGGGGCCATATCCCAGAATGGATCCCATGGCGATATCCAGTGATTCCCAGGGAGTCCAGCCAGGGTTGTTACCAGGGCTGATAGCGGTACTTACCATCTGAGATCCGCTTTTAACGATAGCAAATGGCACCAGCCCCAGTTCAAAAGAATTTGCGTCAATGGAAGTGGGCGAAAAATTATAAAAGACAAAAAACGCCACCGTCATCCGGACAAGAAATGCCATGCTTTCTTTACGGAAATCATCCATCCCCATAAGGATTTTTGCACCTATCATCATAATAACGAACGTATAAAAAGCGATGGCGAAAGGTTTGATTGCGGGAATCAAGACCTCCAGCATGGCGTTCACTTGGCCTCCCAGCGCTTTGGTGATGCAATCGACCATTCGGGAGGTCACCATCCATCTGGCATAAGTTGAGCAGCCGTTGATATTGTCATTCAGTCCGCCAATGACAGCATAAGCAGGCGCGCTGAATGTCAGGCAGAAAAGCAACCCTATTTGCAGCAGGAAGATAATGCGGATACCGCGCATGCTTAGCTTCCTCCCGTGTCAGCGGAAGCGTTTGGCAAGGTGGAGGGTTGCGTGGCTCGTGAGAACCGTCCACTTACATCCTGCACCATTTGCGCAGGGTTTAGGCGACCGCCTAAATGAGGCGCCGAGAGAACGCCGCCTGCCACTTCCGAACTTAAATAAGGAACCATGCCTAGCATAATGTAAAAAATATACACCACCGTCACTGCGATGAACATGGATATCATGATATTAACGAAGTAAATAAATAGTCCGTTGACAGTGGTAACGTTACACTGAAAAGCGGATAAAAGAGGCCAGTTAATGGCATTGGTTGGTACGTCAATGTTAACGTTCCCTATGGCTGCCAGGTCGGAGGCTGCGCCTTGCCATGAACCGACGCCCCCGAACGCTCCGACCACGAGGTCGGGGACTCCGTCTCCGTCGACA